>NZ_JBHUQX010000485.1:0-6372 GCF_042674225.1 Streptomyces sp. NPDC056948 | reverse complement strand
GCACGACCACCGTCTCGGCGGGCCGGGTGATCTGCGACTGGCAGTACGTGAGCGCCCGGTTGATGTCCGTACCGCCACCGAGTTGCGTGCCGAACAGCACGTCGACCGGGTCGTCGAGCTGGTCCGTCAGGTCGACGACCGCCGTGTCGAAGACGACGAGTCGCGTGGAGATCGTCCGCATCGAGGCGAGCACCGCCCCGAACACCGACGCGTAGACAACCGATGCCGCCATGGATCCCGACTGGTCGATACAGAGGATGACCTCCTTCTTCGTGGACTGGGACGCCCGCCCGAACCCGATGAGCCGCTCCGGCACGATCGTTCGGTACTCGGGCAGGTAGTGCTTGAGGTTGGCCGCGATCGTGCGGTTCCAGTCGATGTCGTGGTGGCGGGGCCGGCTGATGCGGGCGCTGCGGTCGAGGGCGCCGGTGAGGGTGGCCCGGGTACGGGTGGCGAGCTGCTTCTCCAGGTCTTCGACGACCTTGCGCACGACGGCCCGGGCCGTCTCCTTCGTCGTCTCCGGCATGGCCTTGTTGAGCGACAGCAGCGTGCCGACGAGATGCACGTCGGCCTCCACCGCCTCCAGCATCTCCGGCTCCAGCAGCAGCGTGGCGAGACCGAGCCGGTCGATGGCGTCGCGCTGCATGACCTGCACGACGGAGGACGGGAAGTACGTCCGGATGTCCCCGAGCCAGCGCGCCACGGACGGCGCCGACGCCCCCAGCCCGGCCGAACGGTCCCGGCCCCCCTGCGGCTTCTCCCCCTTGCCGTAGAGCGCGGTGAGCGCCCCGTCCATCGCCGCGTCCTGCCCCGACAGCGCGCATCCGGTGCCGTCCGCCGCGTCACCCCCGAGCACCAGCCGCCACCGCCGCAACCGCTCCTGCGCCGGGTCGGTCACCTCGGTCGTCATCCGTGTCCTCCCCCGCGATGCCGTTCCCAGAGCGGGATCACCGGCACGGTCGTCGTCGGCCGGCCTTCCGCCCGGGGCCCGTTGCCGATGGTGTCCGCCGCTTCCGTCCTCGGAGTCGGCTCCCTCAGTCCTTCGGTCGTCATCCCGTCACCCCCGCCAGGTCGTTACCGGTTTTCTCATCCACCTCATCCACCTCGTCCAGCCCGAGCAGCAGTCGTACGACCGGCAGCACGGCATCCGCGCGCGCCGTGTCCAGCTCGGCCGCGAAGCCGGGTATGCCGGAACCGGCCGCTGCCGAACCGCCCCCGGCGCCCGGCCCGCGCCGGACGAGCTCGCCCAGGGTCCGGCGCACCCCGGGCTCGTACGCCGAGAACGTCCGCCGCAGCAGGGGCAGCACGTCCGTGAAGGCCTCCGCCGGCACCCCGGTCAGCCACGCGTCGACCAGCCCGAGCAGCCGCTCGTCGTGCACCAGGAGCATCCCGCCGCCGGAGCCTCCTCCGACGAAGCCCTCGATCCACGCGGCCGCGTCGGCGGGCGGTGTGCCCGGGGACAGGACGAGCCCCATGAGCAGCGCCGCCTCGTCCTGCGCCAGCTCCCCGTCGTCGAGCAGGAGCCGTACGGCCCGTCCCCGGATCACCCCGGGCACGGTGTCCCGCCCGCACAGCACGCGCAGCACCGACTGCCAACGGCCTCTCAGATCGCCGTGTCCCGTCGTGGGTGCGTCACCCAGGAGCCCCACGGCCCCGTGCACCGCGTCCACATGGCGCCGCATCTCCTCGGCGGCGTCCGCGTCGAGCGCGGCGCAGGCCGGGGGCAGACCGACGAAGACCCGCTCGGCCAGGCCCGCGGCGACCTCCCCCAGAGCCCCGGTGTCCGTGCCGCGCACATCGCCGTAGCGCAGGGAGCGGACCAGCGCCGGCAGCGCCTGGGCGAGATGGCCGACGTCCGTGTCGAGGGCCGCCCGGTCGGCGAGGATCCGCATCACCGTGGGCAGGGCGTCCGGCAGCTCGGCCAGCAGGCAGCGCTCGGCGAGCGCGGTGACATCGGCGAGACCCTGCGCGGCGACCCCGTCCGCCTCGGCCTTCGCGGTCGCGGCGGACAGTACGGTCGTCCCCCACACACCGGCCTCGGCGACCCGCACCGACAGCTCGGGCTCCCAGCGCAGCCGCCAGGTCTCCCGGAACGTGCCCGTACTGCCCCGCGAAGCGGCCGGTTCGCCCCACGCGACGCCGAGCAACCGCAGCCGGTGCAGCAGCCTGCTGCGGCCGGCGTCGGTCTCCTTGCGCAGGTCGAGCTCCAACTCCCGCTCCAGCGCCTCCGGTTTCAGCCGCAGCCTGCGCTGGAGCCGGGCGAGGTCCCGCTGCAACGGAACCGCCGGCGCCGTCGGCGGCACCTCCCCCAGCACGTCCCCCACGACCAGCCGGTCGTGCACCAGCGCCAGCGGTACGTCCGAGCCCTCGCACATCACCGCCCGCACCGCGTCGGTCGTCTCGCTCAGGCCGGGCAGCGGACGGCCGCGCATCGCCGCGAGCGTCTCGGCCAGCCGCACCGCCTCGATGACATGCGCGGAGGAGACGATCCGGTCCTCGGCGCGCAGCAGCCCGGCCACCTTGGTCAGCCACCGCTCGACCGGCCGGTCCGGGGCGCTGAACAGATGCCCGTACCAGCCCGGCGACTCGATGCCGGCCCCGTAGCCACTGATCCGGGACAGCCTGCGGTGGGTCCACGGCACCCACGTCATGTCCGTCTTGACCTTGGGAAGCCCCTTCAGCAGCGCCTTGTCGGCGGCGACGGGCGTCTTCTGCCGCAGGGCGGGCACGTGCCAGGCTCCGCAGACGACGGCCACGCCGTCCTCGAACTCCCGCTGCGCGGCCCGCACCTGGAGCCGCATATAGGCCTCCCGCACCAGGTCCCGGTCGTGTCCCCCGCTGCCGTAGGTCTCGCGCAGCGCCCCCATGGCCTCCTCGAGCACGGTGAACGGCGCGAGCGCGTCCCCCTTTCCCACGCCCCGGTGCTCCACGACGTCCTCCCACCACCGCTCCGGATCGTCGTAGCCGGCGGCTTCGGCGAGCACGCCGAGCGGATCGATCCGCAGGTCGGCGGGTCCGGGGCCCGAGTGGCCGTCGCTGTCTCCGTCGCCGTTGCCCTCTCCGTCGCTGTCTCCGTCGCCGTTGCCCTCTCCATCACTGTCGGTCCCCGTCGCGTCCTCCTGCCTCTCCCAGGCCAGCGTGTGCGTGGCCGGCAGGTCGATGAAGCGGGCCGGGACGTCGTGTGCCAGGGCCCAGCGGATGGCGACCCACTCCGGGGAGAAGTCGGCCAGCGGCCAGAACGACGAGCGGCCGGGTTCGTCCACGGCATGGGCGAGCAGGGCGACCGGAGGCCGCATCTCCTCGTCGGCGGCGAGCGGGATCAGGGCATCGGCCTCGGGCGGACCCTCGATCAGCACGACCCGCGGCCGGGCCTCCTCCAGCGCCGCCCGCACCGCCCGGGCCGACCCCGGCCCGTGATGCCGCACCCCGAGCAGCAGCGGCCCGGCCCCGGCCCTCCCGCCCTCAGCCCTTTCCACGCCTGTCACGCCAACCCCCTCCCCCTCCACACGCACCTCTGACGGCCCCGCCCCGTACCGCTCACACGCTCACCTCACGGCAGGCCCGGTAGAAGTCCTTCCAGTCGTCGCGCTCACGGACGACCGTCTCCAGGTACTCCTGCCAGATGACTCGGTCGGCCGCCGGGTCGCGGACCACCGCGCCGAGGATGCCCGCGGCGACGTCGCCCGGCCGCAGCACGCCGTCGCCGAAGTGGGCCGCCAGGGCGAGTCCGTTGGTGACGACGGAGATCGCCTCGGCCGTGGACAGCGTGCCGCTGGGCGACTTCAGCTTCGTCCGGCCGTCGGCCGTGACCCCGTCGCGCAGCTCCCGGAAGACCGTGACGACCCGGCGGATCTCGTCGAGGCCCTCGGGCGCGGCCGGGAGGTCGAGGGAGCGGCCGATCTGGTCGACGCGGCGCGAGACGATGTCGACCTCGGCCTCGGGGCTCTCCGGCAACGGCAGCACCACCGTGTTGAAGCGGCGACGCAGGGCGCTGGACAGGTCGTTGACCCCGCGGTCGCGGTCGTTGGCCGTGGCGATCAGATTGAAGCCGCGGACCGCCTGCACCTCCTGGCCCAGTTCCGGTATCGGCAGCGTCTTCTCCGACAGGATCGTGATGAGCGTGTCCTGCACATCGGCCGGGATACGCGTCAGCTCCTCGACGCGGGCGGTCATGCCTTCGGACATCGCCCGCATGACCGGGCTGGGCACGAGGGCGTCGCGGCTGGGGCCGTGGGCGAGCAGCCGCGCGTAGTTCCAGCCGTACCGGATGGCCTCCTCCGGTGTGCCGGCGGTGCCCTGGACCAGCAGCGTGGAGTCGCCGCTGACCGCCGCGGCCAGGTGCTCGGACACCCAGGTCTTCGCCGTACCGGGCACGCCGAGCAGGAGCAGGGCGCGGTCGGTGGCGAGCGTGGTGACCGCGACCTCGACGATGCGGCGAGGGCCCACGTACTTCGGCGTGATCACCGTGCCGTCCGGCAGGGTGCCGCCGAGCAGGTACGTCGCGACGGCCCACGGCGACAGCTTCCAGCGGGCCGGGCGCGGGCGGTCGTCCTGCGCGGCGAGTGCGGCGAGTTCGCCGGCGAAAGCGTCCTCGGCGTGCGGCCGCAGCGCCTCGGCACCGTCGGTCTGCGACGTCGGTTCAACGGACACAGGCATGGCTGAGTCCCCCTCCAGCTCGGCCGGTTCGGATCTGGCAACCACGTTGCACCACACCACTGACAATGCGCCCTGACCTGCGAAAACGTCCTGCCGGAGCGGCTCGCGGAGCCGATTGTCAGTGGTGGGATCTACCTTCGATGGCATGACTCAGCAGGGGGTGCGCTGGACGGCGGACCAGGTGCTGGCACTGGCGCCTGACACCGCGTCACGCAAAGCGGGAAGCAAACTCGGCGCGGCGGGTCCGTGGTCCGAGGCGGGGAGTTCCGACGAGGGGACGGTGTGGGGGCTGTGCAAGGGCAGCGGAAGCAAGCCGTATCAGACGGTCGTCGACATCGCGGACGCCTCCGGGCCCGCGTACAAGTGCAGTTGCCCGAGCCGCAAGTTCCCGTGCAAGCACGCTCTCGGGCTGCTGCTGCTCTGGGCGGGCGGCGACGGAGCGGTGCCGTCGGGGCAGGCACCGGAGTGGGCGGGGCAATGGATAGCGGGGCGGCGCAAGCGCGCGGAGGAGAAGAGTTCGGGAGAGAGCCCGGCTTCGCCGTCCGGGTCCGCTGATCCGGAGGCGGCGCGGCGCCGGGCGGAGCGGCGGGCCGAGCGGGTCACGGCGGGTGCGGTGGAGCTGGAGCAGCGCCTGGCGGACCTGTTGCGCGGCGGCCTGGCGACAGCGGAGCAGTCCGGCTACGGCCTCTGGGAGGAGACGGCGGCCCGCATGGTCGACGCCCAGGCGCAGGGCCTTGCCGCGCGGGTCCGGGAGCTGGGGGCGATCCCGTCCACCGGTCCGGGCTGGCCGGTGCGGCTGCTGGAGGAGTGCGCGCTGCTGCATCTCCTCGGCCAGGGCTGGCTGCGCCGCGAGCGGCTGCCGGACGGCCTCGCCGCCACGGTCCGTTCCCGGATCGGCCTGCCGGCCTCCGCGGAGGGCCCGCCGGTGCGGGACCGCTGGCTGGTGCTCGCCCAGTACGACACGACGGACCCACGCCTGACGACCCGCCGGATCTGGCTGCACGGCGCCGGCTCGCACCGCACCGTGCTGCTCCTCTCCTACGGCGCCGCCGGCCGCGCCCCGGAGCTGGCGCTGCCGGTGGGCCTGACCCTGGACGCCGAGATGTCCGCCTACCCGGGCGCCGGGCAGTTGCGGGTGGCCCTGGGCGAACAGTTCGCACCGGCCACGCCCACGGGCATACGTCCGCCGGGGGTAACGACGACGCAGGCGGCGACCCGTTACGGCGACGCCCTGCGCGACGATCCGTGGCTGGAGTCCGTCCCGGTGACGCTGGACCGGGTCGTCCCCACCCCGGACGGCGGCTCCTGGCAGTTGGCGGACGCCGACGAGGACGCGGCGCTGCCGCTCACCCCCGCCGCGCGTTCCCGGCCCGGCCTGTGGCGGCTCGTCGCCCTGTCGGGCGGTGCCCCCGTCAGGGTCTTCGGCGAATGCGGCCACCAGGGCTTCACCCCGCTGACGGCCTGGCCCGAGGGCCCGGGCGACGCGGTGGCCCTGTGCTGAACCGACGGCGGCGGACCGGTCTTTCCGCCCCGACCCGCCCTTCCCATGAATCAGCCAAATCAACGCATCTTTCAGGCATCACGGGACAACCGGTAACGGTGAGGCTTCAACCACTCCCGGGCGCCCCGCGGAAAGGAAGCTCATGACCAGGACCTCCGCTCCTGTGGACGCGCCCGTCACGGGCGACTGGGAGGGGCTCGTCACCACGGCGCTGC
>NZ_JBHUQX010000484.1:0-6378 GCF_042674225.1 Streptomyces sp. NPDC056948 | reverse complement strand
GCGAACCGGACTGACGCGCCCCGGCCGCCGGAACGACGGCGGTACCGGGGCGCGTTCACCGTCGCCCTCCCCACAGGCGACAGGAGAGGAAAAGGCCCTTGTCGGCCAGCACTTCGACCGAAACCTCGACCGAAGACCGAATAACCCGTCCCCCCACCGCGGAACTCCGCCCCGAGGAGTTCCTCAGAGCCTTCTACCAGGTGCACGGCCGCGCGTTGCTGCAGTTCGCCGCACGGAGACTGCAGGGCGACTGGCACCGCGCCGAGGACGTCCTCCAGGAAGTCGCGATCCGCGCCTGGCGCCACGCCGGGCAGATCGACCCGACCACGGATGCGGCACGGCCGTGGCTGTTCACCGTCCTGCGCAACCTCGTCATCGACGATCTCCGGGCCCGCCAGGCCAGACCGGCGGAGACCGGCGACCCGGAACTCGCCCACCCCACGGTGTCCGACGACGTGGACCACATGCTCACCTCCCAGGTGCTCTTAGAGGCGATGTGGGACCTGCGGCCGCCGCAGCGCGAGGTTCTGATGCACGTGCACTACCTGGGGCGCAGCGTCAACCAGACGGCCAGGGTCCTCGGCGTCCCGCCGGGCACGGTCAAGTCGCGTACGTTCTACGCCTCCCGCGCCCTGCGGGAGGCGCTGCACAGCCGAGGGCTGTACGCGGACGGCCGTTACCGCGACGCCGGGTGAGGCTCGGCGAGTCGCCCCACGTGCCGGGTGATCTCCAGGCCGAGCGGTCCGGTGTCGAGCGATCCGCCCGCACCGGCCCGCCAGCGCCACCCCGCGGGCGCGTCGCCGAGCACCAGCAGCGCGTCCCCGCGCCGCAGGCCGTCCAACGCGCCCTCCCGCCGCGGGAGCTGTGAGGCGTCCACGACGAACAGGTGCGGCGCCTCGCCCTGGACGGCGACCCGGCCGCTGCCCTCGATCAGCCGGAAGATCTGGGTGACGTCGGGCGACCCGGGCTCCGGCTGTGCCGGGCCCGCCGCGGCCGCCACGGCGAACGCCTCCTCCAGGCTGGCCGCGGTGTGCAGCCGCGAGGCCTGCGGCACGTCGCCGGCGACGAGCCCTTCGCCGGCCACGGATCCCACCAGGGTGACCTCGGCCAGAGCCCCCACCGGCCCGGCGAGCGCCTCGGTGACGACGGCCCGCGCCAGACTGCGCACCTCCTCGTCGGGGCCCGCCACGGAGACGGGCCCCGACGCCCGGGAGAGGTCGACCAGCACCCGGTCGGCGCCGTCCAGTCCCACCGTCACCGTCAGCGCGTACGGCAGGGCAGGCTCGCCCTCCGGGCCGGAGCGCCGCAGGGCGTCGGGCGAGACCGTCCAGCGCTCGCCGTCCGCCTCGGCGGTCCAGGGCGCCGGGGCGTTCTCCTCCGCGTCGGCCAGCAGCAGTCCGAGCCGCTCCTCGGAGTAGACGACGGCGTACATGTCGGGCAGCGACCGGCCGGAGCGCAGGCACTCGCCCGTCAGCCGGCGCAGGCCCGCGTCGACCACGTCCAGTGCCTCCTGCCCCTCGACGGCGGCCGAGGGGGCGACGGGCTTCGGCGGGCGGGGCTGCCGCTCGGTGACGACCAGCGCGGCCACCGCTCCGATCAGCGCCAGCCCCAGCACCACGGCCAGGACGTACCAGATCATCTTCTGACTCCTTGTCGGGACCCCGGCGGCGGAGCCGGGACGGTCGAAAGCGAGGGGGAGGGGACGGCACCGCGGCGGAGTCGCGGCGCCCTGCAGCAGGCGCCCCGCACCCGAAGGCCACTACGGGGCGCGGCCACAGACGGTTCACGTCGCGTAGGCACAGGCCCGAGAACCGTCCGTGAACCATCCACGGGCGGGCCCCGTAGGTCCCGTCAGTGGCGCGAGAGCTGCCGAGCACGGCTCCCGCGCCCCCGCAAACCCGCTGGCTGGAGGACGTTTCGTGTCGTTGATGTTGACCGTGGTCGATGGGGAGAGTGATGCGTTCGACGTCCACCTCGACGCCGACCCCGACACGCCCGTGGGCGGCGTCGCGGAGGCCCTGGCCGGGGCGGGAGGCGTCCAGCGGCCCCCGGAGGGCCTCGGCCTGTACGTCGGCGACCGGCTGCTGCCCGCGGACATGCGGCTGCGGGACGCGCCGCTCCACCACGCGGCCGTCGTGGGCCTGGGGCGCCCGGCCGGTACCTCGCCGGCCGAACCGGACGGGCTGGCGGAGGTCCGTGCGGTCGGCGGGCCCGGGGCGGGCGCGGTGCACCGGCTCGACATCGGCGAGTACCGGATCGGGCTGGCACACGACGGGGCCGCGCAGGTGCTGCGCACCGTACCGAAGCGTCCGCTCGCCGTTCTGACGGTGGGTCCCGGAGGACGCTGCCGCGTGGCGCCCGACGCATCCGCGCCGGACGGCGGCACCCTGCAACTGGACCGTGAGGACCTCGCCGAGGCGACCGCCTGGCCGGCCGGCGCACAGCTCCTCGTCGGCGGCTGCCTGCTCGAACTCACCGTCCCGCAGAGGCCGGACGCGGCCGTGGAGTCGTCGGAGGACGGCACCGGCTGGGACTACAACCGCCCGCCGCGGCTGCGGCCGGCCGAGAACGCCACCCGCTTCACCCTGCCTTCCCCGCCCCCGCCGCCCGCGGCCCGGCCGCTCCCGTGGCTCGCCGCGGCCGCCCCGCTGGTGATGGCGGTGGCCGGGGCGCTGATTCTCGGCCGCCTGACGATGCTGCTGTTCGGGCTGCTCTCCCCGGTCGTGATCGTCGGCAACTACCTGATGAGCCGGCGCAACGGACGCCAGTCCCACTCCGACGCGGTCGCCGCCTACGAGGAGAAGAAGGAGCGCATCGAGGGCGACGCGGAGCAGGCCCTGGCGGCCGAACGCACCGCCCGGCGCCGTGGCTTCCCCGACCCGGCCGAGGTCGTGCTGACCGCCGTCGGCCCCAGGCACCGCCTGTGGGAACGCCGCACCTCGGACGCCGACTTCCTGGAACTGCGCATCGGGACCGCCGACCAGCCGTCCGACGTGGTGCTCCAGGACCCGACCAAGGACGAACACCGCCGCCAGGACCCGTGGACCGCGTACGACGTCCCGGTGACCGTTCCGCTGCGTGAGCACGACGTCCTGGGAATCGCCGGCGAGGGCCCGGCCGCGCGCTCCGTGGCACGGTGGGCGGTCGCGCAGGCCGCTGTCCTGCACAGCCCCCGTGACCTCCAGATCCACCTGCTGACGACCGGCGGCCCCGGCCGGGACGGCTGGTCCTGGCTGCGCTGGCTGCCGCACGTGCGGAAGAAGTCCGGCGACACCCCGGCCAGCATCGGCTACGGCACGGAGTCCTGCGCCCGCCGGGTCGCCGAACTGACCGCGCTGATCGCCGAGCGCGCCGGACGGGAGGACCGGCGGAGCCGGCCCGCAGGACCCGACGTGCTCGTCGTCCTCGACGGGGCCCGCAGGCTGCGTTCGCTGCCCGGCGTGGCGCAGATCCTGCGCGACGGACCGTCCGCCGGCGTCCGCGCGGTCTGCCTGGACGCCGAGGAGCGGCTGCTGCCCGAGGAGTGCCACGCCGTCGCCGTCGAGGAGCCCGGCGGAACCCTGCGGGTGGGACGCTCCGGGAGGGGCACCGTCGGGGGCATCCGGCCCGACGCGGTGTCCCTGGACTGGTGCCGCTCGCTGGCCCGCGCGATGGGCCCGCTGCGGGACCCGGGCGGGGCGGACGAGGAGGCCGCGGTGCTCCCCGGTGCCGCGCGACTGCTCGACGTACTCGCCCTCGACCCGCCGCAGGCCGCCGGCGTCCGGGCCCGCTGGACCGCCGGGGGCCGCTCGACCCGGGCGGCCGTCGGCGTCTCCCTGGACGGCCCGTTCTACCTGGACCTTCGGCGCGACGGCCCGCACGGACTGGTCGCCGGTACCACCGGCTCCGGCAAGTCCGAACTCCTCCAGACGCTCGTCGCCTCGCTCGCGGTGGCGAACCGTCCGGACGCGATGACGTTCGTCCTGGTCGACTACAAGGGCGGCTCCGCGTTCAAGGACTGCGTGGACCTGCCGCACACCGTCGGCATGGTCACCGACCTCGACGCCCACCTCGTGGAGCGGGCCCTGGTGTCGCTGACGGCGGAGCTCACCCGGCGCGAGCACATCCTCGCCGCGGCCGGCGCCAAGGACATCGAGGACTACGTCGAGGCGCTGGAGCGGAACCCGGCGGGCCAGACCCCGATGCCCCGGCTGCTCATCGTCATCGACGAGTTCGCCTCGATGGTGCGCGACCTGCCGGACTTCGTGAAGGGCCTGGTCAACATCGCGCAGCGGGGCCGCAGCCTCGGCATCCACCTGATCCTGGCGACGCAGCGCCCCAGCGGCGTCGTCTCCTCGGAGATCCGCGCCAACACCAACCTGCGCATCGCGCTCCGGGTGACGGACTCCGGCGAGAGCCAGGATGTCCTCAACTCCACCGAGGCTGCCGGGATCTCGCAGGGCACACCCGGCCGCGCCTATGTGCGCTTCGGCCAGAACTCCCTCGTGCCGTTCCAGTCCGGGCGGGTCGGCGGCCGCCGGCCCGGCGCCGCGGCGACCTCGCTGCCGGCACCCTGGGCGGTGACGGTCGGCTGGGAGCGGCTCGGCGAACCGCTCCCGCCGCGGTCCCGGGGCGCGGTCGCCCCCGCCGAGGTGGACACCGACCTCACCGGACTCGTCAAGGCGATCCGCGACGCGGACCGGGAGATGGGCATCCCCGCGCAGCACAGCCCCTGGCTGCCGCCGCTGCCCGAGAGGCTGGTCACCGGCGAACTGCCACCGGCCCCGCTCTCGGACTACGACCTCGCGCCCGTCGCGTACGGCGTGGTGGACCTGCCCGCCCAACAGGCCCGGCTGCCCCTGGTGATCGACCCGGCGACGCTCGGACACCTGCACGTCGTCGGCTCGCCCCGGCAGGGCAGGTCGCAGACGCTGCGCACGCTCGCCGGCATGCTGGCCCTCGCCCACACCCCGGCCCAGCTGCACCTGTACGGCATCGACTGCGGCAACGGCGCACTGCTGGCCATGGAGGGGCTGCCGCACGTCGGCGCCGTCACCCAGCGCACCCAGCCGGACCGGGTGGCCCGGCTGCTCGCCCGGCTGACGGCGGAGCTCGCCCGGCGGCAGGAGATGCTCGCCGCCCGCGGCAGCGCCGACCTGACGGAACTGAGGCGCGCGCTGCCCGAGGACGAACGGCCGCCGCACATCGTGCTGTTCATCGACCGGTGGGAGGTCTTCGACAAGCAGCTCGGCGAGTACGACTCCGGGAACCTGCTGTCCGGGGTGCAGACCCTGCTCCGGGACGGCGCGAGCGTCGGCATCCACCTGGTGATGACCGGCGACCGGGCGCTGTTCTCCAGCCGGGTCGGCAACTCCACCGAGGACAAGCTCGTGCTGAAGCTGAACGACAAGTCCGAGTACGGCATGATCGGCGTGACCCAGCGGAAGGTGCCCGACGAGATCCCGCCGGGCCGGGCACTGCGCGCCGCCGACAAGGCGGAGGTGCAGATCGCGCTCCTCACGGACGACCCCGGCGGCCAGGCGCAGGCCGCGGCGCTCCAGCGGATCGCCGAGCAGTGCCGTGAGCGGTCGGCTCACCTGCCCGCCGCCACCCGGCCGTTCCGCGTCGACACCCTGCCGGACCGGCTCACCTGGGAGGAGGCGGCCGGGTACGCGCCGCAGCCGTGGCCGCACCCGCGGTGGGCGGTGGCCGGTGTCGGCGGCGACGAACTGACCGCCTTCGGACCGGACTTCTCGGTGACACCGACCTTCCTGGTGGCGGGCCCGGCCCGGTCCGGGCGCAGCACCGTCCTGTCGACGCTGGCACTGTCGCTGCTCGCGTCCGGCACCCCGGTCGTGATCGGGGCCCCCGCCCGCTCGCCGCTGCGCGCCCTCGCCGGACGGCCCGGCGTGCTCGCGGTGTTCGACGAGTCCGACATCGACCCCACGGCCCTGGAGGAGGCGCTGGCCTCCTCGCCCGACGGGGCCGTGGTGCTCCTCGACGACGCCGACCTGCTGCTGAAGACGAAGGCCGAGCCGGTGCTCACGCAGATCTCCAAGTCCGGTGCGGAGACCGGCCGGGGGCTGGTCGTCGCCGGACAGACCGACCGGCTCTCCTCCGGCTTCTCCGGCTGGCACACCGAGGCCCGCCGGAACCGGTGCGGACTGCTGCTGAAGCCGCAGAACATGAGCGACGGCGAGCTGATCGGCGTCAAGGTCCCGCGCAGCCGGCTGGGCGCGGCCCGTCCGGGCCGGGCGATCCTGCACCTGGGCGACGGCGTGCTGCGCACGGTCCAGGTGCCGGAGACGGTGATCGCGGAGCCGGACGCACCTGCCTGACCCACGCGCCGGACACGCCGTCCGCATACAACTGAGGGCTCCCGCCGACAAGGTCGGCGGG
>NZ_JBHUQX010000483.1:0-6408 GCF_042674225.1 Streptomyces sp. NPDC056948 | reverse complement strand
CCCGGCGCCAGCCTCCCGCCGCCCCCGCGGCGGAGGCCGCGACGGCCGCGGAGGCGGCGTTCGCGACGGCCTCCGCACTGCTCTCGCTCACGTACCGCTCCTCTTCGCCGGGGTGCTGATCAGGTTCGTTCTCATGAACGGTGGGGTGATGCCGTTGGTGCCCCTGTTACCAGGGTGCCTGTTGTTTCTCGTGTGACGGGCTCCCTGTGCGAGTTACCCGTCCTGTTCCTCATTCACATAGACGCGAGGAACGCGCGTTCCGATCCGCGTCACGATCTCGTATGCGATGGTTCCGGCCGCCTGGGCCCAGTCCTCGGCGGTGGGCTCACCGCGGTCCCCGGGCCCGAAGAGCACCGCCTCGGCGCCCGCCGCGGGTTCGTCGCCGCCCAGGTCCACTACGAACTGGTCCATGGCGACCCGTCCCGCGATCGTGCGCCATTTGCCTTCGACCAGGACCGGTCCGGCCGAGGAGGCGTGCCGCGGGATGCCGTCCGCGTAGCCGAGCGGGACGAGGCCGAGGGTGGTCTCGCCGGGGGTCACGTACCGGTGGCCGTAGCTGACCCCGTGCCCGCCCGGTACGTGCTTGACCAGGGCGAGCGAGGCGGACAGCGTCATCACCGGGCGCAGCCCGAAGTCGGCCGAAGTGCCGAGCTCGGGGCTGGGCGAGATGCCGTAGGTGGCGATGCCGGTGCGGACCAGGTCGAAATGGCTCTCGGGGAGGGTGAGCGTGGCCGGCGAGTTGGCGATGTGCCGGACCTCGGGCCGGGCGCCCCGCTCCTCGGCGTACGCGACCATCTCCCGGAAGAGGGCGAGCTGGGCGGCGATGGAAGGGTGGCCGGGCTCGTCGGCACAGGCGAGGTGCGACCACAGCCCCGTGACACGCAGGAGTCCCTCGGCCTCGGCGCGCAGGGCCGCGTGGACGAGTCCGGCCCAGTCGTCGCCGGGCTGGCAGCCGTTGCGCCCGAGCCCGGTGTCGGCCTTGAGCTGCACCCGCGCGGGCCGACCGGCGAGCCGGGCCGCCGCGGTGACCTCGTCCAGGGCCCACATCGCGCTGACGGACACGTCGAGGTCGGCCTCGATCGCCTCGCGCCAGGGCCCGCCGGGCGTCCACAGCCAGCACATGATGCGGCCCGGCAGCCCGGCGGCCCGCAGGGCGAGGGCCTCCTCGGGCGTGGCGGTGCCCAGCCAGTCCGCTCCCGCGGCGACGGCGGCGCGGGCACACGGCACAGCCCCGTGGCCGTACGCCTCGGACTTCACCACGGACATCAGGGCCGCGCCCGGCGCGTGGGCACGCAGGGCCCGCACATTGGCCCGCAGGGCGGCCAGGTCGATCTCGGCGCGGGCCCGCAAGGGCGCGGTCCACGGGGCTGTTCTCTCGCTCATCGCGAACAGTGTCTCAGAGCGGCCTGACACTGCCGGGGCAGCGGCCCCGCAATGTCAGCCCGTCCGGCGCTCGAGGACGAGGCCGTCCAGGCCGAAAGCGGGGGCCTGGGGGCGGCAGCCCCCGGACCCGGGACGGGAAGGGGCGCAGGGGGCGACCCACCTCTACAGCAGCCCCACCTCTACAGCAGCCCCCAACCACCCGCACCCGCTCCCTCACCCAAGAACATTCCGCCACGCCACCGGAACCGCATCCGCCACATCATGCGCCCCCACCGGCGCCCCGTCCGCCGCCAGCCTCCCGGCGAGCCCGTGCACATACGCCCCCACACTCCCCGCGTCCACCGCGCAGAGCCCCGCCGCCAGCAACGACCCCGCCAGCCCGGACAGCACGTCCCCGCTCCCCGCCGTGGCCAGCCAGGACGTCCCTGTCGGATTCACCCGCACCGCGCCGCCCCCCGAGTCGGCGACCAGCGTCGTGGACCCCTTCAGCAGCACGGTCGCCCCGTACCGCCCCGCCAGCTCCCGCACCGCCGCCAGCCGGGCCCCCTCGACCTCCCCCCGCTCCACGCCGAGCAGCGCCGCGGCCTCCCCGGCATGCGGCGTCATCAGCGTCGGCGCCCTCCGCCCCCGTACGACCTCCGCGTCGGCCAGCCGCAACCCGTCCGCGTCGATCAGCACCGGCACGTCCGCCGCCAGCACCTCCCCCACCGTCACCGCGTCGTCCCCGGCCCCCGGCCCGACGACCCACGCCTGCACCCGCCCGGCGTGCTTCGGCCCCCGGTCCGACACGAGCGTCTCGGGAAACCGTGCGATGACGGCGTCCCCGGCCGGCCCGACGTACCGCACGGCCCCGGCCCCGCCCCGCAACGCCCCCGAGACGGCGAGTACGGCTGCGCCCGGGTAGCGCGCGGACCCGGCGGCGATCCCGACGACACCCCGCCGGTACTTGTCGCTCTCGGCCCGGGGCACCGGCAGCAGCCGCGCCACGTCCGCGTGCTGCAACGCCTCCAGCTCCGGCTCGACCGGCAGCTCGAGGCCGATGTCGACCAGCCGCACCGACCCGGCGTACTCCCGCGCCGGATCGATCAGCAGGCCCGGCTTGTGCGTCCCGAACGTCACCGTCAGATCGGCCCGGACCGCGACGCCGCGCACCTGCCCGGTGTCGACGTCGACCCCGCTCGGCAGATCGACGGCGACCACGGCGCCCCGCGTCCGCCCGGCGGCGGCGGCCAGCGGCACGGCGTCCGGCCGCAGCCCGCCCTTCCCGCCGATCCCGACGATGCCGTCGAGGACGAGGTCCGCCCGCTCGATCAACTCCTCGACGCCACCGCCGCCCACGGCCTCCCCCGCGTCCACGGCACGCCCCCCGGCCCGTCGCAACGCCGCGAGCCCCGCCGCATGCGCACGCTCCGGCGCGAGCAGCACGGCGGTGACCCCGGCCCCGCGCCGGGCCAGCCGGGCACCGGCGTACAGCGCGTCACCGCCGTTGTCACCGCTCCCGACCAGCAGCACGACCCGGCTGCCGTACACCCGCCCGAGCAGGTCGGCGCAGGCGGCGGCGAGTCCGGCGGCGGCGCGTTGCATCAGCGCCCCCTCCGGCAGCCGCGCCATCAGCTCCCGTTCGGCGGTCCTGACCGTCTCCACGCTGTACGCACTCCGCATGCGGTCGAGTTTCCCGTACGACCGCCCGGCCACTCCCGCGCAACTCGCGCAACCGCGAACCGTCGCACCACCCGCGCAAGCCCGAACCGTCCCGCGTCCCGCGCGACCGCGAACCGTGCCGCATCTCGCCCAACTGGGAGCCCTGCCACGCTTATTGACGCTTTGCCGACCCTTTGCCAGACTCACCGCCCGCAGGCTCAGAAAGCGCTTGCACACCCCCCACGTCCGACGAAACCGAGGCCCCCATGGGACGCAGATCCGCCTTCCTCGCCGCCGCCGGTGCCACCGCCCTCCTCACCGCCGCCGGCACCCTGACCGCTCCCGCCACCGCCGCCCCCACGCGAGCGGCGGCCTGCGGAGACGGCTCCTACCAGGCCGAGGCCGTGCAGAACGGCGCCAACTGGACCGCCCGGCGCGGCAGCAGCACGGTCTACACCGGCACCGATATGCGCGCCGCCGTCCAGGCCGCCGTCAACAGCCTCACATCGGGCCGGACTTCGAAGGAGCGGGTCGTGGTCCGCGGCTCGGGTTCGATCTCGGCGGGCTCGCGCATCTCCCTCCCGAGCTACACCGTCCTCGACGTCTGCGGCACCATCAACGTCACCGGCAGCGGCTCGGGCGACCAGGCGCCGGTCTACTCCCGCGGCACGCGCGACATCGAGGTGCAGAACCTCAAGCTCACCGGCACCCCGCTCTACGGCATCTTCCTGCGCAACGTCCAGAACGTGGTGCTCGGCCAGATCGACATGCGCCTCTCCCGCGGTCTGGGCGTCCGTATCGACAACCGCGGCGACACCAGCCAGTGGACGCGCAACGTCCGCATCGACAACGTCTACGTCTCCGGCGCGTCCAGCCACGCCGTCGAGACCTACGGCGTCGACGGCCTCACCATCGGCACGGTCACCGCCCGCAACGTGGGCGAGTCCGGCCTGCTGCTCAACCAGACCATCAACGCCAACGTCACCAAGGTCGACGCGGAGAACGCGGGCACGGGCACCGGCTACGCGGCCTTCCGCATGGCCAACCGCAACGGCCGGGTCGGCAGCGGCTACCCCACCAACATCCGCGTCGGCGAGGTCATCGCCCGTGGTGGCGGACGCGGCGTGTTCTGCGTCTCGGAGAGCGGCGGGGCGACGATCAACAAGGTGACGCTTTCGAACACCGGCAACAACTCGGTCCTGATCGAGAACTGCTACAACGTCAGTCTGGCGGCCCAGAGCGGCACGATCACGGGCGGCGGTGAACTGCGCCTCGCCGCCCGCTCGGAGTTCCCCAACAACAAGGACATCACCGTCCAGAACCTGACGGTCACCAACTCGGCCATCAGGGAAAGCCCGTGCGGCGAGAACACGACGTTCCGCAACATCACGCGGGTGAACACCAGCCAGTCGATCTGCTGAACGACACGCGCCCCCAGGCCCCCGCCCGGCCCGGCGGGGGCTCGACAGGCCCCTCTCCCCCACTCCCCCGCTCCGGCGGTACGATGAGCGCAGGATTTGAACTCGTTCAAAATGGGGGACCGAAGCATGACCGACGCGACCACACCCGAGGGAACCGACACACCCGCCGTCGCCCTGGGCCCCACGGCACTCGTCCTCGGCGCCTTCTCCGCCGCGGGCACCTGGGCGTTCCTCATCCCCTGGACGGTGATCGCCGGCGCCCTCGCCGTCACCTTCGGCACCATGGGCATGCACTACGCCCGTCAGGGCATGGGCCGCATGTGGACCTCGGTGGCAGGCACGGCACTCGGCGCCCTGGGCTTCATCGGCACGGTCGTACTCATCGGGGGCATGTACTGACCGGGGAGCGGACCGCCGGCGCAGCCCCCGGTCACCCCTCCGCGATCACCACCGCCGAGGCCACCCCCGCGTCGTGACTGAGCGACACATGCCAGGATCGCACCCCGAGTTCGGCGGCCCGCGCGGCGACACTCCCGCTCACCCGCAGCCGGGGCTGCCCGCTGTCCTCCACATACACCTCCGCGTCGGTCCAGAGCAGCCCGGCCGGAGCCCCGAGCGCCTTGGCCAACGCCTCCTTGGCGGCAAATCGCGCAGCGAGCGAGGCAACTCCGCGCCGCTCCCCGCTGGGCAGCAGCAACTCCCCCTCCACGAAAAGCCGCTCGGCCATCGCGGGCGTCCGCTCCAGCGACGCCGCGAACCGGTCGATCTCCGCCACGTCGATCCCCACACCGATGATGCTCATGCCGAGCACCCTACGGTCAGCACCCGCCCCCTTCGGTCGGCCCGCTCCCGGCGATTCCACACGGCGGCACGCTGTATATCAACACGCAAACCTCCACAACATCGCCGCAGCTCACGCACATGATCCACCCCTCACTTTCGTTCGCAGAAATGAAGGTCAAGGGCACGACGAGTCTGGTACGGTCCGATTCCGGATCAGGGGCGTGCGACCACACGACCCGAACTCCGCCGCAGCACACGGCGAGTTGGGCCGACTTCGTGGCGCACGAACGGGGCCCTGACCGCACCAACACGGGGAAAGCGAAGCACCACATGACGCGCAGGATTCGTACGTCCGCCGCCGCCGGCATCGCCGCTCTGGCACTCGTCTCTCTCACCGGCGGAACCGCCCAGGCGAGCAACACCGCCGCTTCCGGCAAGTGGATCTACCTGGATTCCATCAAGTGCAACGACACCGAGGACTGGAACCAGGACGAGCTCCGGATCGAGGTCAACGGGAAGAACATCCTCACCGAGTTCTTCGACCCGGGTGACAAGGTCTCCATCCACCAGTACGTCCACACCAACAAGGCGACCATCAAGCTCATCGAGCAGGACGGTCCCGACCCCGACGACGTCATCGGCAAGCACACCGTGAGCAGCGGCAGCGGCACGCTGAAGTTCACCAACGGCGCCAACTACACGCTGAAGTACAAGTGGGGCCACTCCTGACCGGCGCACCACTGCACACAACCGCACATCACGGGGAGAACGCACCAATGAAGTTCACGTCTCTGGGAACCGCCGCCACCGCCGCGGTCCTCTTCGCCACGGCCCTCACCGGCACCGTCGCCACCGCCGGTACCGCCGCCGCGGCCCCGCCGAAGGACTGCAGCAAGGCGATCGTCAACGTCAAGGCCAAGCAGACCGTCAACGTCCGCACCTCGCCGAAGACGTCCGCCACGGCCCTCGGGATATGGGGCAAGGGCAAGAAGGGCGGGATCTGCAACGACGGCAAGGCCTACAAGGGCGGCTCGTACAAGGCCTGCGGCGTGAAGAGCAACATGTGGTACTACGGCGGCGACAAGGTGAACGGCTGGGTCCCGAAGACCTGCATCAACTGGTGACCGCCTGACCGGCTGACCACTGATCGGCCGATGAAGGGGCGAACGGCACTCAGCCG
>NZ_JBHUQX010000482.1:0-6418 GCF_042674225.1 Streptomyces sp. NPDC056948 | reverse complement strand
GGGCGCAACAGCTCGAGTGATGACCGATCTCCCTACCCAGAATGACCTGGGCCAGGTTCGGAGGGTCTGCGGCCGTGTGCCGCACTCTCAGCGCTGTGGCGCTCCCCTGTCGGAATATGCAGGTGTCGGATATGCAGATGTTCTTACGCCGGTCAGACTACCGTTCGGTGGCGGCGAGCTGACCACACGCCCCGTCGATCTCCTGTCCACGGGTGTCCCGAACCGTCACCGGCACACCATGGGCGGCGATGGCCTCCACGAACGCCTTCTCGTCCTCGGGCCGCGAGGCCGTCCACTTCGACCCCGGCGTCGGGTTCAGCGGAATGAGATTGACATGCACGGGCTTGCCCTTGAGCAGCCGCCCGAGCCGGTCGCCCCGCCAGGCCTGGTCGTTGATGTCCCGGATCAGCGCGTACTCGATGGACAGCCGCCGCCCGGACTTGGCGCTGTACTCGAACCCGGCGTCCAGCACCTCCCGGACCTTCCACCGCGTGTTCACGGGGACGAGGGTGTCGCGCAGCTCGTCGTCGGGCGCGTGCAGCGAGATGGCGAGCCGGCACTTGAAGCCCTCGTCGGCGAAGCGGTGGATCGCCGGGACGAGCCCGACCGTCGAGACGGTGATCCCGCGCTGCGAGAGCCCCACCCCGTCGGGCTCGGGGTCGGTGAGCCGCCGGATGGACCCGGCGACCCGGTTGTAGTTCGCGAGCGGTTCGCCCATGCCCATGAACACGATGTTGCTGAGCCGCGCCGGACCACCGGGGACCTCACCGTCCCGGAGGGCCCGCATGCCGTCCACGATCTGGTGCACGATCTCGGCGGTGGACAGATTCCGGTCCAGACCCGCCTGCCCGGTCGCACAGAACGGGCAGTTCATCCCGCACCCCGCCTGCGAGCTGATGCACATGGTCACCCGGTCCGGATACCGCATCAGCACGGACTCGACGAGCGTCCCGTCGAACAGCCGCCACAGCGTCTTGCGCGTGGTGCCCTGGTCGGTCGACAGATGCCGCACGACGCTCATCAGCTCGGGCAGCAACGCCTCCTGCAGCTTCCCCCGGGCACCGGCCGGAATATCGGTCCACTGCTCCGGCTCGTGCGCGTACCGCGCGAAGTAGTGCTGCGAGAGCTGCTTGGCACGAAACGGCTTCTCCCCGACAGCCGCAACGGCCTCCTTGCGCTCGGCAGGAGTGAGATCAGCGAGATGCCGCGGCGGCTTCTTGGCTCCGCGGGGGGCGACGAATGTGAGTTCTCCGGGTGCAGGCATAACCCATCCAGTGTGGCAGATCAACTCCGGTTGCCCAGGCCAGAGTGGGGTGGGGGTGGTCACCTGCGGGTGCTGACTGTCGGCGTTGGTCGGCTTCGCACGGCCCCGGGACGGCCCAGGACTCAGCCAGCCTCCCACCGGCTGTGCACTGCAGGCAGCGGCGTCACCGCCCGTCACTCCATCTGCACGGGAGCGACCGGGAGCTGCTCCTTGTAGGGCCACGTAAAGGTGCGGTCGGGTTCGAGGTGCGCGTCTCCCCAATGGATGGCATGGATGCCGTTTTCGACGTCGGCCGTGAAGAACACACAGACCAGCCTGGTGGAAGCTCCCAGCTCCTCGAACGCTTCGCGCAGCCCCAGGTACTCCTCGGTCGCCAAGTCCCCATCGACGTCGAACAGGCCTTCCGGAGGCTGTGGCCCATGCGCCCGGAGCAGCCGGTGCCGAGTGGGCGACGCGTTGGCGGGCAATCGAGCTCGGTCCAAGGGCCTGGGCCTGTCCGCGTACCGGAACGGGAAGAGTGCGTGATCGTTGATCACCGCATACTCATATCCGCGCACGTCTCGGACGGCTTCGCCCAGCTCCCCCGCCGTCTCCGCCAGGTTCTCCCGCACCAGCCCCGCAAGGGCGACACCGTACGGACTCCGCTTCTTCAGCCCCGCAGCGAGATGTGCTGCATGAGCCTTCCCGTGTGCCTCGGCCAGTTGCTCCGGGACCGCAGCGGCAAGCGCGCCGGCATGGCGCCCAAACCGCTCGACGGCCCAGGCCGACGGCCCTACCGGATAGCCACCCAACACCGACATGCAGTGCTCCCCTCCCCCTGATCCCGCCTTCGAACTGTGTGACACGTACACGAAGGGCGCACAAGGGGGCGATCTGGCCAGGACGCGGCCGTACACGCTCGTTCCTTCCACGGCCCGAGGACGGCCGGTGAGGGCGCTCGTGTCTGGGGAACTGGCCGCGTGCTGTGCATTGCAACCTATAGATCACCGAATCCGCCTACGGGGCGCAACGATTCGTGATGGAATGACTGTGCTGATGCGGCCGATTTGTGATCCACCGAAACGAATGGCGTAGAAGTGAGTGGACCCACTGCAGACGATCTGGACAAAGATCAACTCGACCAGCTTCACGCGGCAACTCTAAAGGCCTCCGAAGCTTGCCTTGAGCTGAAGAAGCTATGCGCACTCATCCTTGTCCCGGTCGGCACTATCATCACTTCATTTGGCGACAAAAGACCGGGTCCTTCATTGTTTCTTGCCGCGGTCTTAGTGATCATCGCTTTCTGGGTGGCCGACAGCTTTAGTTACTACTATCAGCGGAAGCTCAGGGCGGCAATGACCGTGCTCTGGCGGCGGAGGGCGGTGCGCTGCACACACCCCGCACCGGGCTCCTCACAGAGTGACCCGCCCGCCATTCCAACGTCAGGTGCCGTGACTGCCTGGCGCGCAGCCTTCAATGCTTCGATGGCGTACTATGCCATTCTCGGTGGACTGTCTGCTCTGGCGGCATGGGCCTATGCGGTCGGTTGGCTTGATGGGTAGGAATGCCTGTGCGTTATTTCGTTAGCTATTCAAGGCGCGACAATGACATTGAGCGCCTATGTGAGATAAGGGCACTCCTCGGCGGTTTGGGCTGCGTGTATGTAGACGACCTAGAGGCGCATGATCCAAGCATTGACAGAACACAAACTGTAATTAACGCTCTGGCGCGCGCGGAAAATTTCATTGCCGTTCATTCTGAAAATTACCTGATGACAGAGTGGACTCGATGGGAATTTGAATCTGCGCTACATATGGGCATCGAGATGGCAGCACTATTCCCGAATAACCGTCTCGCGAAGTCTAGTGATCCTCAGTGGCCATGGCCCACGCACTTTCCACACGCGAGGGACGCCGCTGCCCTGGAGGTCGGCGGGGTCTCAATGACCGAGTCAAGCCCTCGACAATCTTGAAAACCGTCGTGTCAGCGATGTCACCGTGGGTTCAAATCCCACCGCTTCCGCGTGGTGAGCAGCGAGAAAGGCCCCTGACCTGGTAGTTGGTCGGGGGCCGTCGCCGTGTGCTCGTGCCTGGGACTGCCTCGTGTTCCCCGTGGCTTCCCGTCGTATCGGGCATGGAAGGGGCACGGTCGTACCGCATCCGCGGCTGTCAGTGCTGCATGGCACTGTGCCGCCATGACGACAACGACAGAACTCACCCTCTTCGCCGACTACTTCCAGATACACGTATCCGATGCGGATTCGGACGGTGATCTGAGCGACGCGTGGACCGACCAGGCCGTTGCCGATCACCTCGCGGTTGCACAGGATGCGCTGGGCATCGGCACGGCTGTCAATGTCAACGTATCCGTCACTGTTGTCCTGCTGCCTCAGGAGCCGAGTGATGACAGCTTGGAGTTCGATCACGTGGTTGAGGCCAGCCTCGATGTCTCGTTGGGTCGCCTGACGGTTCTGGGCTGCACGGATTACGCCCCCGATGCGGCCACGTTCGAGGTCCCGCCAGGCTGGAACCGCGTCCGCGTGACCCGGAGCAACTTGGCTCGTGCAGCTCAGGCCGACATCGACTCTGACGAGAGCCCCGAAACCACTGAAAAGATCCGTATCCAGGTGTGGCCAGCCCCGGAATCTCCCGCAAAGATCATCAAGCGCTGGTCGCAGCCCGGCGATGAGCTCGACGCATAGGTCGGCGGAGTCTTCGATGCCTGGCTCGTGTGCCCGTCCTTCGAGCCGCACCTTCACCTCGTCCGTTACCCATCACCCGCCCCAGCTCCCATCCCGTCTGCCGTCGACCCACACACATTGGAGCGGGCGTGGTTCCTGGCGTCCAGGTGGAGCGCGCCACTGTACGAACGACCTGGACGCCAGGGGCCGCGTCTGCTCGGCTTTGCCTGGGTCGATGGCAGACGGGATGGGAGCTCCCCGCGCTCGCCACTACTCCGGCCGGCACTCGCGGACGGCGCCCCCGCCATCTCGGAGCCTGAGCGCCCCCGCCGGAGGCATGCTTTGAGGGTTGCCGCGCTCCCGCGGTTCTCGACTCAAGGTCACCGGCCTGTCCCACATGTGGGCGCGCGTCGGCGCAGCCCGGGCGGAGCGGGCCGAAGGCAGGAGCAGCGCCCGGAGCGGAGCCGGGAAGCGCGCCCGGCGGAGCGGAGCGCAGCCGGGGCTTGATGAGGTAGAGAAACTCGTAACAGCTCGGCCGTGGCCGGTCGGGTAGGAGCATGCCTCGTGGCATGAGTGCCTGACTGGCGCCGAGTTGATGTCAGGTGGAAGCCTTGCCGGTGGTGCTGAGGAGCCGACTGGTGAAGCCTTCGCGGCATAGCCGCTCGAACGCCTGACGTACGTCCTCCGGCACCGGCTGGCTGATCATGAACCCCTGCTCCGGGTAGATCAGCAAACGCTGAAGCGCCCCCACAAGCATGTCGATAACCAGTCGCGCATCCCGGATGGAATCAACGTACTCGTCGAACGTCATCGGGGTAGAGGCGCTGACCACCTCAATCTCCGGCCAGAGCTTGCGCGCCGTCGCGTACGAGCGCCTCTCCTCATACGGCTTGCTGATCAGGAGCACGGAGGACACGTCCACTCCGGCCTTCTCGAGCAGGGCTTTGGACAAGTGGATGTTCTCGCCGGTGTTGCGCGCGTGCTGCTCTACGAGCACCGCGGAGCTGGCAACGCCGAGTTCAAGAGCCCGCTCGCGGTAGTGGACTGCCTCGCCCCTCGGCATGCGCTCTCGCGTCGTGGGGCTGGTAGCTCCCGTGAACACAAGCAGTGGGGCCATGCCGCGCTTGTACAGATCCACTGCCGTATCGGCCACACCCAGGTCGTGGCTGCCCAGGCCGATCGCGACAGAGCACGGCCGCAGGGTGTGGCCCATCTGGTGGTAGTCCCACAGGCGTCGTGCGTCGGCCCGTGCCTGTGTCGAAATCATTACTGTCCCTTCTCGCCCTTCGCCGAGTCCGGAACCTTGAAGTCGTATTCCCAGGCGAAGCGCGAAGCCGCATGAACACCGATGGCGAACTCGACCACTGTGCCAGATGCCGAATAGGTCGTTCGATGCAGCTCGACGACCGGTTCACCCGGCGGTAGTTGCAGGAGCTTCGCCTCGTCGGCCGTGGGGGCCCGGGCAAAGAGCCGCTCTGCCGTGGGGCAGGCCTGACGGGCCACGCCCTGGCGGAGGCCGGCCTCATCCCGACGCCCTAGCCCGGCAAGCCGTACGCCTCCGCCCGGCAGCACGGAATGCACGCTCTGCGCCACTTCTACGCCTCGGTCCTCCTGGACGCGGGCGAGAACATCAAGGCCGTGAGCGAATACCTCGGGCACTCCGACCCGGCGATGACGCTGCGCGTGTACGCCCACCTGATGCCCAGCAGCACCGAGCGTGCCCGCCGGGCCCTGGACGGTGTCTTCGGCACGGCCCAGAAGCCCTGACGGCCCGGAGACGGCCCACGGGGCATAAGACGGCCCCCTACTGGCGACAACATCGCGGGTAGGGGGCTTCTTCGTGCCCGGAGCACATCAGTTCTCCGGGCTTAGGCATGGCTAAACAGTGTCGCAGATCGCCGACGGTGGCCCGTGCCCCGCCCGCTCCACCCGCGACACCGGAGGGAATACGCCCTACGCGTCCGTGTGCTCCAGACGGTCCTTGAGGAGTTGCTCGTTGCGCGGGAGTTCCTTGCGGACCTGGGGGCGCATGACGAGCGGTACCAGGACCTTGCCGACGCCGTGGCTCTCGAAGTCGATCTCGATCGTCACGTGGGAGCGCTTCCCCTCGTCGTACGGCTCGACCTCGCCGTGCACCCGTGCCCGGACGGGGCCGTCGACACCGCGCATGCCCCAGGTGTGGGGCGGGTCGTACTCGACGACCTCCATGGTCATCGGCATCACGCGGCGGCCGACGTGCCGGGTGACCCGGAACCGGGAGCCGATGCCGAAGGGCCCTTCATCGAGGCGCTCCGCGGACACGGCGCTCAGCTGCCACTCCGGTATCCGCGGGGTGTCCATGACGTAGTCGTAGACGTCCTCGGGACGCCGGTCGACATCGATGCTCTGTCGAATAATGGCCATGATGACCCCCTTTTCGACGTACACCTGAATCGTCCCACTCGGCGCGCATCGGTGCCTCCCCGGAACGACTCGATGCCTCCCGGAACGACAGC
>NZ_JBHUQX010000481.1:0-6438 GCF_042674225.1 Streptomyces sp. NPDC056948 | reverse complement strand
CGTTTTTCCGGTGTCTCGGACCCCTTGACACGCCGATTCACGGCGGGCACATTGAGTTGCGCAACTTGAACCTTGTTGCGCAGACAGCAACTGGACGCTTTCAACGTCGGAGGTGCGGCGATGGCGGGACCCCGGGTGGTCATCATCGGAGCGGGCGTCGTGGGGGCAGCGCTCGCCGACGAGATCTCCGCACGAGGCTGGACCGAAGTGACCGTGGTCGACCAGGGCCCGCTGCCCGCCACCGGGGGATCGTCGTCGCACGCCCCGGGCCTGGTCTTCCAGACCAACCCCTCCAAGACCATGACCGAGATGGCCCGTTACACCGTCGAGAAGTTCTGCTCGCTCGACGTGGACGGGCAGCCCTGCTTCCTCCAGGTCGGCGGCCTGGAGGTGGCCACCAGCCCGGAGCGCGTCGTCGAACTGCAGCGGCGCCACGGCTGGCTCGCCTCCTGGGGCATCGAGTCCCGGCTGCTGAACACCGAGGAGTGCCTCGAACAGCACCCGCTCGTCAACCCGGACAAGGTCCTCGCCGGTCTCCTCGTGCCGACGGACGGCCTCGCGAAGGCCGTCCTCGCCGTCGAGGCGCAGATCCGCCGGGCCACCGAGCGCGGCGTGCGCTTCCTCGCGCGCCACGAAGTCCTCGACGTCCAGCGGGCCGAGGGCGAGGTGACCGGCGTTCTCACCGACCAGGGCGAGATCCCCGCCGACATCGTCGTGTGCTGCGCCGGCATCTGGGGCCCGAAGATCGCCCGCATGGTCGGCATGAACCTCCCGCTCACACCGCTCGGCCACCAGCTCGCCTGGACGGGCCCGGTACCGGCCCTGGCGGGCCAGACGCAGGAGGCGGTCCGCCCGATCCTGCGCCACCAGGACGCCGACCTCTACTACCGCGACCGCTTCGACGGCCTGGGCATCGGCTACTACGGCCACCGCCCGATGCCGATCTCCGCCGACGACATCCTCTCCGTGGACGAGGCCGAGGAGATGCCCTCCGTCCTGAAGTTCACCGAGGAGGACTTCGAGGAGGCCTGGAGCGAGACGCAGTCACTGCTCCCCGCGACGCAGGACGCCAAGGTGGAGGAGGGCATCAACGGCCTGTTCTCCTTCACCACCGACGGCCTGCCGCTGCTCGGCGAGTCCCCGGACGTCAAGGGCTTCTGGGTCGCCGAGGCCGTCTGGGTCACGCATTCCGCGGGCGTCGGGAGGGCCATGGCCGAGTGGCTGGTCGACGGCTGCTGCTCCTCGTTCGACCTGCACGAGTGCGACGTCAACCGCTTTGAACCGCACCAGCTCTCGCCGGAGTACGTACTGGCCCGCGACTGCCAGAACTTCGTCGAGGTCTACGACATCCTGCACCCCCTCCAGCCGTCGGGGGACCCGCGCCCGATCCGCATGAGCCCCTTCCACGCCCGCCAGCAGGAGCTGGGCGCCTTCTTCCTGGAAGCGAACGGCTGGGAGCGGCCTCAGTGGTACGAAGCCAACGCGGGCCTGGTCGAAGGCCGTTCCATCGTCACCCCCAACGACTGGGCTGCGCAGTACTGGTCGCCCATCGTCGGCGCCGAGGCCCAGACCACCCGCGAGACCGTCGCGATGTACGACATGACGGCCCTCAAGCGACTGGAGGTCAGCGGGCGCGGTGCCGGCGAGTTCCTGGAGCGGTTGTGCACCGGCAAGGTCGCCAAGTCCGTCGGCTCGGTGACGTACACCCTGCTCCTCGACCACGACGGCGGCATCCGCAGCGACATCACCGTCGCCCGGCTGGCCCCCGACCTCTTCCAGGTCGGCGCCAACGGCAACCTGGACCTCGACTGGTTCACCCGTCACCTCCCCGCCGACGGCACGGTCCAGGTCCGCGACATCACCCCCGGCACCTGCTGCATCGGCCTGTGGGGACCGCGCGCCCGCGACGTCCTCCAGCCGCTCACCGACGCCGACTTCTCGGCGACCGGCCTGAAGTACTTCCGCGCCAAGCGCGCCCACATCGGCTCCGTCCCCGTCACCGCGATGCGTCTGTCGTACGTCGGTGAGCTCGGCTGGGAGCTGTACACCACCGCCGACCTGGGCCAGAAGCTGTGGGACACGCTGCGGCGGGCGGCCGAGCCGCTGGGCGGCATCGTGGCCGGGCGGGGTGCGTTCAACAGCCTCCGGCTGGAGAAGGGCTACCGCTCCTTCGGCACGGACATGACCTATGAACACGACCCGTACGAGGCCGGGGTCGGCTTCGCCGTCAAGCTCGACAAGGAGGACTTCATCGGCAAGGCGGCGTTGGAGCGGCGCAAGGCGGATGTGCGGCGTCGACTGACCTGCCTCACGATCGATGACCCGAGGGCGGTCGTCATGGGCAAGGAGCCGGTGTACGACGGGGACTGTGCGGTGGGTTACGTCACCAGTGCGGCTTTTGGCTACACGATCGGCAAGGGCATCGCCTATGCCTGGCTTCCGGCGGAGCTTGCCGCTCCGGGGACCGTCGTGCACATCGGGTACTTCGACCAGTCCGTCGAGGCGGTCGTGGCCGAAGAGCCGTTGTTCGATCCGGCGATGTCCCGTCTTCGTGGCTGAGTTTTCGTCTGCGGCTGCGTTGTGGCTGGTCGCGCCCCGCGGCAGAGCCGCTGATCGACACAGCCCCGCGCCCCTTTGGGGCACGTTCAGTGCCGACCTCGTTGGAAGGAGCTCCCCAAGTGACCGCACAACTCCTTGACGGCAAGGCCGCCGCCGCCGCAATCCGCCAGGAACTCACCGATCGCGTGGCCAAGTTGACCGCCACCGGCGGTCGGGCGCCGGGGCTCGGTACCGTCCTGGTCGGTGACGACCCGGGCAGTCGCGCCTACGTCGGCGGCAAGCACCGCGACTGCGCCCAGGTGGGTATCGCCTCCATCCGCCGGGAGCTGCCCGCCGACGCCTCGCAGCGGCAGGTCGAGGAGACGATCGACGAGCTCAACGCCGACCCCGCCTGCACCGGCTACATCGTCCAACTGCCGCTGCCGCGCCACCTCGACGCCAACGCCGTACTGGAACGGATGGACCCGGCCAAGGACGCCGACGGACTGCATCCCGTCAGCCTCGGCCGGCTCGTCCTCGGCGTCGAGGCACCGCTGCCGTGCACCCCGCGCGGCATCGTCGAACTGCTCCGCCGCCACGACGTGCCGCTCGCCGGAGCGCGGGTGTGCGTGATCGGCCGGGGCATCACCGTCGGACGGCCCATCGGACTCCTCCTCACTCGCAGGTCCGAGAACGCCACCGTCACCCTCTGCCACACCGGAACCAAGGGCCTTGCCTGGCACGTACGCGAGGCGGACATCGTCGTCGCGGCCGCCGGCTCGCCCGGACTGATCACCAAGGACATGCTGCGCCCGGGCGCGGCCGTCCTGGACGTCGGCATCACCCGCACCGACCAGGGGCTGGTGGGTGACATCCACCCGGCCTCCGCCGAGGTCGCCGGGTGGCTCGCGCCGATGCCCGGGGGAGTGGGCCCCATGACCCGGGCCATGCTGCTCGCGAATGTCGTCGAGGCCGCCGAGAGGAACGCGAACGCCGTATGAACGTGCTCAACACCTCCCTGGCAGAGCTGGACCCCGAGGTGCACGCCGCGCTCCGCGCCGAGCTGCACCGCCAGCAGTCCACCCTGGAGATGATCGCCTCCGAGAACTTCGCGCCCTTGGCCGTGATGGAGGCGCAGGGCTCGGTCGCGACCAACAAGTACGCCGAGGGATACCCGGGCCGGCGCTACTACGGCGGCTGCGAACACGTCGACGTCACCGAGCGGCTGGCCATCGAGCGGATCAAGACCCTCTTCGGCGCCGGCTTCGCCAATGTGCAGCCGCACTCGGGAGCCCAGGCGAACACCGCCGTCTTCTTCGCCCTGCTGCGGCCCGGCGACACCGTCCTCGGCCTCGACCTCGCGCACGGCGGGCATCTCACGCACGGCATGCGCCTCAACTACAGCGGCAAGATGCTCAACGTCGTGCCGTACCACGTGTCCGAGACGGACCACCTCGTCGACATGGACGAGGTCGAACGGCTCGCCAAGGAACACCGCCCCAAGATGATCATCGCCGGCTGGTCGGCGTACCCGAGGCAACTGGACTTCGCGGCCTTCCGCCGGATCGCCGACGAGGTGGGCGCCCTGCTCATGGTCGACATGGCCCACTTCGCGGGTCTGGTGGCGGCGGGACTGCACCCCAGCCCCGTACCGCACGCCCACGTCACGACCACGACCACGCACAAGACGCTCGGCGGTCCGCGCGGCGGCGTCATCCTCACCAATGAGGCCGACCTCGCGAAGAAGATCAACTCGGCGGTGTTCCCCGGCATGCAGGGCGGCCCCCTGGAGCACGTCATCGCCGCGAAGGCGGTGTCGTTCAAGGTCGCCGCGTCACCGGAGTTCGCCGAACGCCAGGCCCGCACCCTCGCCGGCTCCCGCATCCTCGCCGAACGCCTCACCCAGGCGGACGCGTCGGCGGCCGGGGTGAAGGTGCTGACCGGAGGCACGGACGTCCACCTCGTCCTGGTCGACCTGCGCGACTCCGAGCTGGACGGCCGCCAGGCCGAGGACCTGCTCCACGAGGTCGGCATCACCGTCAACCGCAACGCCGTGCCCTTCGACCCGCGCCCGCCCATGGTCACCTCGGGCTTGCGCATCGGCACCCCGGCCCTGGCCACCCGCGGCTTCACCGAGGACGACTTCGCCGAGGTCGCCGACGTGATCGCCCTCGCCCTCCAGCCGGAGCCGGACGTGGGCGCCCTGCGCTCCCGCACCGAGGCCCTGGCCGCCAAGCACCCGCTCTACCCCCACCTGTCCGACAACGGAGACGCCCGATGAGCCCCCGCACCCCCGGCGCCGCGCTCCCCGAACATCCGGACCGGCTCTGGCGCAACCCCGAGCCGAAGCGCTCCTACGACGTCATCATCGTGGGCGGCGGCGGGCACGGCCTGGCCACCGCCCACTACCTGGCGAAGAACCACGGCATCACCAACGTCGCCGTGTTGGAGAAGGGCTGGCTGGCGGGCGGCAACATGGCCCGCAACACCACGATCATCCGCTCCAACTACCTCTGGGACGAGAGCGCCGGCATCTACGAGCACGCCCTCAAGCTGTGGGAAGGCCTGGCGGACGAGCTCGACTATCCGATCCTCTTCTCCCAGCGCGGCGTACTGAACCTCGCCCACAGCCTCCAGGACGTTCGCGACAGCGTGCGCCGCGTCGAGGCCAACCGCCTCAACGGTGTGGACGCAGAATGGCTGGACGCGGACGGGGTCAAGGACGTCTGCCCGATCGTCAACATCTCCCCGGACGTCCGCTACCCGGTCCTGGGCGCCACCTACCAGCCGCGCGCCGGCATCGCCAAGCACGACCACGTGGCATGGGGCCTCGCCCGCTCCGCCGACGCCGCCGGAATCGACATCATCCAGAACTGCGAGGTCACCGGCCTGGACGTGGTGGGCAACCGGGTGGTCGGAGTTCAGACGACCCGGGGACCGATCGCGGCGGGCAAGGTCGCGCTCTGCTCGGCGGGCCACACCTCGGTCCTGGCCGCCATGGCGGGCATCGACCTCCCCCTCCAGAGTCACCCGTTGCAGGCACTCGTGTCGGAGCTGCTGGAACCGATGCACCCGACGGTGGTCATGTCCAACGCGGTCCATGTGTACGTCAGCCAGGCTCACAAGGGTGAGCTGGTGATGGGGGCGGGCGTCGACGCGTACAACTCGTACACCCAGCGCGGTGCCTTCCACATCATCCGGGATCAGATGTCCGCGGCACTGGAGCTCTTCCCGGTCTTCGCCCGCGCCCACGTCCTGCGCACCTGGGGCGGCATCGTCGACGTCAGCCCCGACGCCTCACCCATCATCGGCCTCAGCCCGGTGGACAACCTCTATCTCAACTGCGGCTGGGGAACCGGCGGTTTCAAGGCCACCCCGGGCGTCGGCTGGGTCTACGCCCACACCATCGCCCACGACACACCGCATCCGCTGAACGCCCCCTTCTCGCTCGACCGTTTCACCACCGGCGCGCTCGTCGACGAGCACGGCGCGGCCGCGGTGGCCCACTAGGACCACTGGAAGTCTTGGGAGCCGATCCATGCTGCTGATCCCCTGCCCGTGGTGCGGGCCCCGCGACGAGGCGGAGTTCCACTACGGCGGCCAGGCCCATGTGCCGTACCCGGAGGACCCGGCGCCCCTCACCGACGAGGAGTGGGCCCGCTACCTCTTCTTCCGCGACAACGCGAAGGGCCCCTTCGCCGAGCGCTGGACCCACGCGGCGGGCTGCCGCCGCTGGTTCAACGCCGTGCGGGACACGTCGACGAACGAGATCCTGACGGTGTACGGGTCGGGGGAGGAGCGCCCGGCCACTTTCGAGGCACGCTCAGTGAAAGCAGCCCGTCCGGCGATTGAGGACGAGGCACTTCAGGCCGAAGCGGGGTCTGGGGGCGCAGCCCCCAG
>NZ_JBHUQX010000480.1:0-6442 GCF_042674225.1 Streptomyces sp. NPDC056948 | reverse complement strand
GCCCTGTCACGCCTCCAGCGGATTGGAGCGCGCCGCCGCCAGCAGGTACCAGGCGGTCGCCCCCGTGTGCCGGTACGGGTAGTAGCCGAAGCCGAACCCGGTGTCCAGCGGGCTGCTCGCGGACACCACCCCACAGCGCTCGGGAAGCGCCTTGCCGCCGACGGTCTGACCGCCGCCCAGCAGATCCTGGGCCTGCTCGATCGAGGCGATCAGCCGCCGGGCGCGTGCCTCGTCGCCACGGTGCCGCCGGTCCCGCAGGGCGAGCGCGAGGTGGGCCGTCCCCTCGAACCACACCCCGTTGCGGTCGGGCCTGGGCTGGCCCTCGGCGATCGGCGCGTCCTCGTTCGCCACGAGGCTCGCCGAGCTGAAGGTGACACCCTCGTACGACTGCCCCGCGGGCACCGTGCTGTTCCCGCGCCCGGAATGGTCCAGGACGGCCAGCTCGGCCGCGGCCCAGTCCAGCGATCGTGAGGAGTCGCGGCCACCGGAGCCGAGCGCGAGATGGGTCCAGGTCTGCGTGTCCTCCGGGATGGGGGACTTGTTGACGGTCACCCCGTCGTTCGTGCCCGTGTAGAAGAAGCCCCCGGACGGCTCCCACATCCGCCGCACGAACGCCTCGGCCCGCCCGCGCCGCTCCAGCCACACCCGGTCCCCGGTGAGCCGTGCGAGCCGGCCGAAGAGACACACCAGGTCCGTGTTGTGCTCGGTGGAGGTGAACGGCAGCTTCTGGTTCGCCCCGTCCACCCCGAACTTGTAACCGCCCAGGGGCTCGTCGGTCCGGCCGGTGCGCTCGATCCACTCGCCGATCCGTACGGCCCCGGCGAGGAAGCGGCGCGCTCGGGTGCGGCGGGCGAGCGCGCTCAGCGCGATCCCCGCCCAGGCCATGTCGCCCACCGCCGTGCCGGTGAAGCCGAACTGCGTGCCGACGTTGGCGGTGCCGTCCGCCCGTACGAAGCCGTCGGGCTGCCGCGAGCCGTCGTAGAAGGTGTACGGGCCGACGTTGTAGGCCTGCCGGAGCCTGCCGTCGTCGTACGCCGGGTCGTGCGACTGGGCGTAGAGCAGGGCGTCACCCAACGCCGTTGCTCTGGTGAGACCGTCCGCGGTCCGGGCCGCGAGGTGGGCCAGGGTCGCCAGGGCGTTGTCGTAGGTGAACGCGGTGCTGAACAGGCCGGCCTGGTCGGTGTAGCTCTGGGTCAGGCGGATGCCACCGTGGTCGGGATAGGCGTCCATGGCCGCGGCGAGGAAGGCCCGTCCCCGAGCCGGGGCCGATCCCTGCCCGGCGACGGCCGAACCGGCCGCCATGGCCTGCCCGGATCCGGCCGCGGCCAGTCCCACGGCACTGATGCCGAGTCCGGCACCGATGAGCGAACGCCGGCTGAACGCCGGGCCCTGTCTGCCAGTCATGGATCTCCCTTGAGAGCGCTCTCAGACACTGCGCGCTCATTCTGCTGACGCCCTGAGGAGGGGTCAACGCCCCGGCAGGAAAGGAGAGTTCCAAGTGAAGACGAACGGCGGACGGCTCACTCGCACTTGATCTCGTCACGCGGCGTGTAGTGCGTACGGTACGGCTCCCGCTTCACTTCCCTGCCGTCGCTGTAGAAGACCCGCTCGACGGTGACGTCGAACCCTTCGAGCGGCGTCTGCGGCACGCACTCCTTGTCCTTGCTCACCTTCTTCGACGGCCTCTTCACCTCGGTGCGTGGCCCCTTGACCGACTTGATCTCGTCGTACTTGCGGGTGCCGAGGAAGGAGACGGTCACGGACGTGTCCGTGGACTCGGCCCGGATGTAGATCGCCTTACCGGAGTCGTTGGTGAATCTCAGGTCCAGGCTGCCCCAGGCGACCGTGGCCTCGCGGCCCTCCGGGTAGCGCTCGATGTAGAAGGAGTGCGCGAAGTGCTCCACGGGCTTGACCCCGGCGAAGAACAGCGCGTTGTACATGGTCGTCGCGACGGCCGAGACGCCGCCGCCGGCCGCCTTGGTGAACTTGTCGTCGAGGATGATGATGCCCTCGACGAAACCGTTCGCCTCGGTGCGCTCGCCGACGGTCCGGTTGAAGCTCCACGTCTCGTCCGGCTTGACGACGGAGCCGTTGATGAGGTCCACCGCCCGGCCGATGTTCTTCGTCCGGTACTCGGCCGGTTCGAAGTGGACGGTGAAGGAGGACATCTTCTCCGTCAGCCCCAGCTCCGGGGCGTTCTCCCGGGTCACCTCCGGCTGGGTCTCGCGTACGGCCACCTCGCCGCCCCGGTCGGCGCCCGATCGCGTGAGCAGCGGCAGCACCGCCTTGCCCAGCGCCTTGTCGGTGACCTCCTGCCCCACCCTGGCATCCTCTTCGACCACGACCTTGTCGCCGTCCGGCCGCAGCCTGGCGTTCTCGGCGGTGGTGGTGACGTCGTCCAGCGGGCCGGCCACGGCGGGGTCGGTGCGCAGCCCCTTGGCGTCGAGCTCCGGTCTCAGCCTGCCGCTGCCGTCCGGCCGCATGGCCAGATGCTCGCCCAGCACGTCCTGGCCGACCGTGAACCGCTTGCCGCCCGCGGTGAGCGTGACGGGCGCCGACACGGCCGGCTCCGCGAATGTACGCACCGCCCGCCCGACCTCGTCGGCCGTGACCTTCGGCCGGGTCTCACGGGCGGGCAGCGACGTGACGGCGTTGGCCTCCCCGCGCAGGAAGGAGGCGCGCAGGGGCCCGACCGCGGCGTTCACGTCCAGCGCGTACCCCGTGCGCGGCGCGACCTCCTCGACCCGCCCGCCGTCGAAGGAGACGGCACCGTCACGGACCTTCTGGTCGAGCCCCTTCGCCAGCCGCCCGAGGGCCGCCCGGGCCTTGTCCTCGTCGAGGCGTACGACGGGTTCGATCACGCCGCCCGAACGGAAGAGGCCGCCGAACACGCTGAACGGGTCGGCGCCGGTGCGTGCCGCCCGGTCGACGGTCTCCTGGACGTCGAAGGAGAGCCCGGCGCCCCGGGAATCGACCGTGCCCGTACGCTCCCCGACCTTCACGGGCAGTTCCCGCGAGCCGTCCGCGCCCAGGTGCCGATCCAGCTTCTGCACCGCCTCGGCACGGCTCAGCCCCCCGATCTCCACCCCGCGCACGGTCGTGCCGGTGTCGATCTCCCCGCCCGTGAGCATCAGTCCGGCGAGATACAGACCGCCGACCCCCACGGCCAGCGCGCCGCCGGCCAGGGCGAAGGGCGGGAGGGAGGTGATGCGCGGAACGGAGGCTATTCGAGGGCGCATGGGTCTCCTGAACATCGATACGAGGGTGCACCCGATGACGCGACGCTGCTGCGGGCCAAACACGTCAAGCTATCCACAACCGGGCGGCAAACGGGTATGGCCCAGACCACTTATGTCCGAGATCACGTCGGAACCGGCGGGAACGCCCGCCCTGCCCGGCCACGGCCACAGAGTGGTAACGACGGACAACGCTCCGGTCGTCGGCGCGGTCTAGGCCACCATGAAGATCTCTTTCCTGATCCACAACGCCTACGGAATCGGAGGCACGATCACCACCACGTTCAACCTGGCCGGGGCGCTCGCCGAGCGCCACGACGTGGAGATCGTGTCCGCGTTACGCCACCGGGAGCACCCCAATCTCACCCCGCACCCCCGGGTGCGGCTGCGGCCGCTGGTGGATCTGCGCAAGGAAGCGGACGATCCGCTGCACCAGAGACCGGCGCGGGTGTACCCGCCCGCCGAGTACCGCCACCACCAGTACAGCGAGCTGACCGACCAGCGGATCGGCGAGCACCTCGAGTCGCTCGACGCCGACGTCGTCATCGGCACCCGCCCGGGCCTCAACGTGCACATCGCACGCCAGGCCCCGCAGCACGTCCTGCGCGTCGGCCAGGAGCACCTCACCCTGGACAACCACTCGCCGCGGCTGCGCACCGCGCTGCGCCGCGCCTACCGCCGCCTCGACGTCGTCACGACCGTCACGGAAGCGGACGCCGCCGCCTACCGGCGCAAGATGTGGCTGCCCGGCGTCCATGTGGAGGCCCTCCCGAACAGCGTCCCCGACCCCGCGCTGCCTCCCGCCGACGGAACCGCCAAGATCGTGATCGCCGCCGGCCGACTCGTGCGGGTGAAGCGCTACGACCTCCTCATCGAGGCGTTCGCCCAGGTCGCCGCCGCGTTCCCGGACTGGCAGCTGCGCATCTACGGCAAGGGCGAGGAGCAGCCCGCCCTGCGGCAGCTCATCGAACGCCTCGGCCTGTGGAACAACGTGTTCCTGATGGGGGCCGCCACCCCCATGGAGGCCGAATGGTCCAAGGCCTCGATCGCCGCGGCCACGTCCGACTTCGAGCCGTTCGGCATGACGATCGTCGAGGCGATGCGCTGCGGACTGCCCGTCGTCAGCACCGACTGCCCCTACGGCCCCGGCGAGATCATCAAGGACGGCGCGGACGGCAGGCTGGTGCCGGTCGGAGACCGCGACGCCCTCGCCTCGGCCCTGCTGGAACTCGTCGGCGACGACGAGCGACGCCGCCGCATGGGCCGCACCGCCCTGGAGAACGCCCACCGCTTCGCCCCGGGCCCGGTCGTCGCACAGGCCGAACGCATCATCGACGAGGCCATGACGGCCAAGAACACAGGTCGGCGGGCCACCGGGCAACACCGCAGGACGGACCGTCCGCTGGCCGGACGCGGCCACGCCGCCCGCGACCTCGCCCACACCGCAGCCGCCGGCGCCCTGCGCGCGATACGGAAGGGACAACGATGAGCAAGCACCACGACACCTCCCTGCGCACCGACTGCGCCATCGACACGGACGGCCGGATCACCTTCCGCCTCCCCCCGACCTCGGCCGCCCGCCCCAGGCTGCTCCTGGCGCTGCGCCCCAAGAAGGGCCGGCCCGAGACCACCCGCCACGACCTCGAGCTGGAACCCGACCCGGCCGACGGCAAGTGGCACACCGTGCTGGAACCGCACCAGGCCCTCGACGAAGGCCGCTGGGACTTCTATCTGCTGCCGGAACCGGGAGCCGAACGGCAGCGGCTGCGCCCCGGCCTGCGGGACCTGCGCGTCCTCGTCGACGGGCACCTGCGCGACCGGCCCTCGCCGGTCGCCGTCCGGATCCCGTACGTCACGAAGGACGGCTTCCTCGCCCTGCGGGCATGGCTGCGCACCGCCCACGCCGAGGCCCGCACCGTGGACGTCACCGACCGGGCCATCACGGTCGAGGCCCGCCTGCACGGCGCCCGGCTCCACGAGGACGCCACGGTGCGGCTGCGCCTGCGCGGCAGCGACACCGTACGGAATCTCCGGCCCCGGATCGACGAGGACGGCAGGGGCTTCTCCTTCGCCGCCGGCCGGCAGGACCTGGCGGTCGACGGTGGGGGAGCAGGCCGGTTCTGGGACGCCTTCGTCCGGCCCACCGCCGACGCGCGGCCGATCAGGATCGGCCGGCTCCTCGACGACGTGGCGGACCGCAAGCACGTGTACGTCTACCCGGCGATCACCGCGGACGGAACTGCCGCGCGTCCTTACTACACCGTCGACAACGACCTCGCGATCGAGATGACGTAAGCCGAATACCGACATGCCCGAAATGAAAATCCATGGAGTTTCGGGTGGTTATTTCGTCAAAGCGCCGCGACAGGCATGTGTGGGTTTTGTGCAAAGCGGCGGCAAAAAGGTCAGGCGCTCGTTCTGAACAGCCGCAAACCGGAAGGGGACTTGCGGCAATAACCAAACTCAAGTACCTAGATGAATCATGAACCTGTTCAACCGCGTCGTGTCGTCCCGCCGGCAGGCGCCGCCCGTCCCCCCACAGCGCCCGGCCGGCGCACCGGCATCCCCCACTGCCGTGCTGCCGGACCCCCACCTGACGAACCTCACCGGGGAATGGGTCGTCGACCCCGCGCACAGCAGGATCGGCTTCTCCGTCCGGCATGCCATGGTGACCACCGTGCGCGGCTGTTTCCTGGAGTACGAAAGCCGGCTCTACTTCGACGCGCGCGACCCCGCCCGATCGCGGGCCGACATCACACTGTTCACCTCCAGCGTCGACACCGGGGTGGAACAACGCGACGCCCACTTGGTCGGCCGTGACTTCCTCGATGCCGCGACCTATCCGCGTATGCGCTTCACCAGCACCGCCGTGGAACACGCGGGCTCGGACCTCTTCCGCATGTCGGGCGAGCTCACCATCAAAGGCGTCTCACGCCCCGTCGTACTGGATTTGACCTACATCGGACATGTCACCGACCCCTTCGGATACGAAAGGGCCGGATTCGACGGAACCACCACCATCAACCGCTCCGACTGGGGACTGACGTACAACAGCAGGCTGGCCGAGGGTGGTGCGATGGTGAGCGAGAAGGTGCGCCTGCAGCTCGACATCGCCGCCATCCGCATGGCCCCGTCGGCCGGCTGACCGTCCGGGCGCGGCCGTACGGCTCACGACACGGCGCCGGCCCCGGCCACGACCCGGAACG
>NZ_JBHUQX010000479.1:0-6455 GCF_042674225.1 Streptomyces sp. NPDC056948 | reverse complement strand
GTCTTTCAGTGTTCCGCCCCGCTTTCGAGCCGCTGCCCCCGCAGCAGGAACCACGCCGCCACCGCCGCGGCCAGCAGGACCGCCGCACCGACGCCCGCCGCGAGTGCCAGGCCGTCGACGAAGGACGTGCGGGCCGCGTCCAGCATCACCGCTGAGCTGTGTGCGGGCATGCTCGCCGCCGCCTCGACGGCGCCGCCGAGTGACTCGTGGGCCGCGGCCGGGGTGCCCGCCGGGCCGGTGAAGTCGCGGTAGACGCCGGTCACGATGGAGCCGAGCACGGCGATGCCGAGGGCCGCGCCGAGTTCGTACGCCGTCTCGGACACGGCGGAGGCGGAGCCCGCCTGCTCCTTGGGCACGCTGGAGAGGATCACGTCGGCGGTCACGGTGAAGGAGAAACCGGCACCGACACCGACGACCAGCAGCGCGGTCCCGAGCAGCGGGTAGCCGGTGGACTGGCTGATCACCGTGAGCGCGGCCAGCGCGAGGCCGATCGCGGCGAGGCCCCCGGCGACGACGGCCCGCACCGAGAAGCGGCGGGCCGCACGCCCCGCGAGCAGACCGGCCACCACCGCGCCGATGGCGGCGGGCAGCTCGGCAAGACCCGCCTCGAACGGGCGCCTGCCCTGGACGAGTTGCAGGTACTGGGAGAGGAAGAACACCAGCCCGGACAGGCCGAGAATGGTCAGCAGGTCCGCCAGCACGGCCCCGCTGAAGCCGCGGTGGCGGAACAGCCGCATGTCCAGCAGCGGCGCGGGGAGCGTGAGCTGACGGCGCACGAACCCGTACAGGGCGGCCGCGCCCAGCAGGCCGGCGGCCAGGGTGGCCCAGGCGAAGCCGTGTGTGGCCGCCTCCTTGATCGCGTACACGACACCGATCATGCCGACCAGCGACAGCACGACGCTGCCCAGATCCCAGGGGCCGGCGTTCGCGGTCCGCGACTCGGGCAGCAGCTTGATCCCGACGAGGACCAGGACCGCCATCACGGGCAGATTGATCAGGAAGACCGAGCCCCACCAGAAGTGCTCCAGCAGGAATCCGCCGACGATCGGCCCCACGGCCGTACCGGCGGAGGCGGTGGCGCCCCAGATGCCGACGGCGAGACTGCGTTCGCGCGGGTCGTGGAAGAGGTTGCGGATCAGCGCGAGCGTGGCCGGCATCAGGGTGGCGCCGGCGACGCCCAGCAGTGCCCGCGCGACGATCATCATCTCGGGGGTGGTGGCATAGGCGTTGAACACGGATATCGCGCCGAACGCCGTGGCACCGATCAGCAGGATCCGCTTGCGGCCGATGCGGTCGCCGAGGCTGCCCATGGAGACGAGCAGTCCGGCGATGACGAACGAGTAGACGTCGCCGATCCACAGCAACTGCGTGCCGGAGGGGTTCAGATCCTCGCTGATGTAGGGGGTCGCGAGACCGAGCACGGTCGCGTCGACGGCCACCAGCAGCACGGCGAGCACGAGGACGCCGAGTGCGAGCCAGCGGCCCGGGCGCTTCACCGCCTCGGTCGCTTCCGCCGCCTGCAAGGTGCTGGTCATGGTTCCTCTCTCCGTAGTGCGCCGCCGAGCAGCAGCTCGACGATCATGTGCTGGAAGTCCTTGGGTGCGCCCTTACCGCTGTGCACCATCCAGGAGCCGGAGGCCATCAGGCCGTAGAGCGCCTCGGTGAGCCAGGCGGGTGTGAGGTCGATACGGAACTCGCCGCTGAGCTGGCCGCGCCGGAACAGGGCGGAGATCCGGTCGTCGATCAGGGCCCAGCCCGCGTTCTGCTCCTCGCCCTCGAAGAGCTGGTTCTCGGTGTAGAGGAAGGCGAGCAGTCCGGCGGCGGGCTCGACGGCCCCGACCAGCCGGCGTACGGCATCGCTCGCGGTGCCCTCCTCGAGCCGGGCCGCGTCCAGCGCGGCCTCGCACTCCGCGATGCCCAGCGACTCCAGCGCACGGACGAGGGCGTCACGCCCGGCGAAGTGGCGGTGCAGCGTGGCCCGGCTGATCCCGGCGGCCCTGGCGACCTCGTCCATGGTCGCGGTGGCTTTGCGGGTCAGCAGGGCCGCGGCGGTGCGCAGCACGTGATCAGGATCGACAGCCATGAGACGAGCATAGACCATATGAGACATTGATGTCTCACGCTGGGCATGCCCGTCTCACGGCTGTCGGTTGTCGGTTGTCGCTCCGAGGAGAGGTGATGCTCAGTGCCAGGGCAGTTGCCCGCGCCGCTCCCAGTACGTGTGCGGTTCCTCGGCCAGCACGGCGAGGCGGGTCAGCTGGTCGTCGTCGAGGTCGACGACCGCGGCGTGCAGGTTGGACGCGAGCTGGTTGGTGGTGGCCGCGCCGGAGAGGACCACACCGGCCCAGGGCTGCCGCAGGATCACGGCCAGGGCGACGGCGTCGCAGCCCAGTCCGGCCTCCTCGGCGACCCCCGTCAGAACGTCCGGGGCGTGCGGCCCGGCGAGCCGGCCGTTGGCCATGCCCTCCTTGACGATCACGGTGAGTCCGGCGTCGTGCGCCTCGGCGAGTGCGGGCGCGGCGGAGGTCTCCAGCGCGTTGTACGTGGACTGGACGGTACGGAAGAGGGGTTCGCCGTCGACCGTCACGGCGAGGGCGGCGCGGATCGCGTCCGCCTGGGCCGGGCCGCTGGTGGAGAAGCCGATGGTGAGGCCCTGGGCGGCGGCCTCCGCGAGCTTCGCGTGCAGTTCCTTGTCGGTGAGCGCCGGGCTGTCCGGGGTCACCGAGTGGATCTGGTAGAGGTCCATCCGGTCGCCGAGCAGGGCGTCGCTCTCCGCGCGCTGCCGTTCGTAGGTGGGCAGGGCGTGGTCCTTGACCTCGTGCCGGTCGGCGTCGGTGGACCAGTCGGCGGTGTAGGTGTAGCCCCATTTGCTGCCGACGACGATGTCGTCGAAGGCGGGCCTCGCCTTGAGCCAGTCGGCGAGGAACTCCTCCGAGCGGCCGTAGGAACGGGCCGCGTCGAAGTAGCGGACACCTTGGGCGTAGGCGGCGTCGAGGAGTTCGTGGGTGCGGGTGCGGAGGGTTTCGACGCTGCGGTCTTCTCCGAGGTCTTCGTCTCGGCCGAGGTTGATGTAGCCGGGGCGTCCTACGGCGGCGAGGCCTAGTCCGATGTGACAGGTGGGAGTAGTTGCGGTCGCGAGGCGGGCGAAGGGCATCGCGGGCTCCGTTCGGTCGGCTCCGGTTCGGCTTCGACCAACGTAACCCGCGATGACCTTCGCCTCAGAGCTCGGGACTTGCGGTGTTTTGCGAGTGCGAGACGGCGGTGGCTTGTCGCGCAGTTCTCCGCGCCCCTAAAAGGCCTGCTGTCGTGCTGTTGCCCATTCGTGCTGGGTCGCCACGTCCGCCTTCACCTCTGCCAACTGGACGGCGACCGCGCTCGGTGCCGTGCCGCCCCTGCCGTTGCGGGAGGCGAGGGCGCCGGGGACGTTGAGGACCGTGCGGACCTCGGGGGTCAGGTGGGCGGAGATCTTGGCGAACTGGTCGTCCGTCAGGCCGTCCAGCTCCTTGCCCTCCGCCTCGGCGACCTTGACACACTCGCCGGCGACCTCGTGGGCGACGCGGAACGGGACGCCCTGCTTGACCAGCCACTCGGCGATGTCCGTGGCGAGGGAGAAGCCGGCCGGGGCCAGCTCCTCCATGCGCTCGCGGTGGACCGTGAGGGTGGCCATCATGCCGGTGAAGGCCGGCAGCAGGACCTCGAGCTGGTCGATGGAGTCGAAGACCGGCTCCTTGTCCTCCTGGAGGTCGCGGTTGTACGCGAGGGGCAGGGCCTTGAGCGTGGCCAGCAGGCCCGTCAGGTTGCCGATCAGGCGGCCGGACTTGCCGCGGGCCAGCTCCGCGATGTCCGGGTTCTTCTTCTGCGGCATGATCGACGAGCCCGTGGAGAACGCGTCGTGCAGGGTCACGAAGGAGAACTCCTTCGTGTTCCAGATGATGACCTCCTCGGCGATCCGGGAGAGGTTGACCCCGATCATCGCCGTGATGAAGGCGAACTCGGCGACGAAGTCGCGGGAGGCCGTGCCGTCGATGGAGTTGCCGGCGGAGCCGTGCTCGAAGCCGAGGTCCTTCGCCACCGCCTCCGGGTCCAGACCGAGGGAGGAGCCCGCCAGGGCGCCCGAGCCGTAGGGCGACACCGCCGTGCGCGCGTCCCACTGGCGCAGCCGCTCCGCGTCCCGGGAGAGGGACTGGACGTGGGCCAGGACGTGGTGCGCGAACAGGACCGGCTGGGCGTGCTGGAGGTGCGTGCGGCCGGGCATCGCCACGTCGGGGTGTGCCTCGGCGAGGCCGATCAGGGCGTCCTGGAGCTCCGCGATCAGGCCGCCGACGACCCGGGCGTGGTCGCGCAGATACATCCGGAAGAGGGTCGCGACCTGGTCGTTGCGGGAGCGGCCCGCGCGCAGCTTGCCGCCGAGGTCGGGGCCGAGCCGCTCCAGCAGGCCGCGCTCCAGCGCGGTGTGCACGTCCTCGTCGGCGATGGTGCCGACGAAGGAGCCGTCGGCGACGTCCGCTTCGAGCCGGTCCAGGCCGTCGAGCATCCTCGTCAGCTCGTCGTCCGTGAGCAGCCCGGCCTTGTGCAGCACGCGCGCGTGCGCACGCGAACCGGCGATGTCGTACGGCGCGAGCCGCCAGTCGAAGTGGACGGACGCGGACAGCTTCGCCAGGGCCTCGGCGGGACCGTCGGCGAAACGGCCGCCCCAGAGCCGGACGTCACCGCTGTTGCTGCTCACTTGCGTTGCTCCTAGAGGGGTGTGGATGTGACGCAGACCTTTATATGCCCAGGCCGGGTCCCGATGCGCCTAGGCCAGGTCACGCTTCGCCGCGATCTTCGACGACAGGCTGTAGATGTCGATGAAGCCCTTGGCCGCGGACTGGTCGAAGGTGTCGCCCGTGTCGTAGGTCGCGAGGTTGAAGTCGTACAGCGACTGCTGCGAACGCCGACCGGTGACGACCGCGCGGCCGCCGTGCAGGGTCATCCGGACATCCCCGGTGACGTGCTGGTTCGCCTCGTCGACGAAGCCGTCCAGGGCACGCTTGAGCGGGGAGAACCACTGGCCGTCGTAGACCAGCTCGCTCCAGCGCTGCTCGACGCCGCGCTTGTAGCGGGCGAGTTCGCGCTCGACGGTGACGCTCTCCAGCTCCTGGTGGGCGGTGATCAGGGCGATCGCGCCCGGAGCCTCGTACACCTCGCGCGACTTGATGCCGACGAGCCGGTCCTCGACCATGTCGATCCGGCCGATGCCCTGGGCGCCGGCGCGCTCGTTGAGCTGCTGGATCGCCTGGAGGACGGTGACGGGCCTGCCGTCGAGGGCGACCGGGACGCCCCCCTCGAAGGAGATGACGACCTCGTCCGGCTCGCGGGCGAAGGCCGGGTTCTGGGTGTACTCGTAGATGTCCTCGATCGGCGCGTTCCAGATGTCCTCGAGGAAGCCGGTCTCGATGGCGCGGCCGAAGACGTTCTGGTCGATGGAGTACGGCGACTTCTTGGAGGTCGCGATCGGCAGGCCCTTGGCCTCGCAGAAGGCGATGGCCTTGTCGCGGGTCATGGCGTAGTCGCGGACCGGGGCGATGCACTTCAGGTCGGGGGCGAGGGCGACGATGCCGGCCTCGAAGCGGACCTGGTCGTTGCCCTTGCCGGTGCAGCCGTGGGCCACGGTGGTGGCGCCGTGCTTCCGGGCGGCGGCCACGAGGTGCTTGACGATCGTCGGCCGGGACAGGGCGGAGACCAGCGGGTAGCGGTCCATGTAGAGGGCGTTGGCCTTGATCGCCGGGAGGCAGTACTCCTCGGCGAACTCGTCCCTGGCGTCCGCCACCTCGGCCTCGACGGCACCGCAGGCGAGCGCGCGCTTGCGGATGACGTCCAGGTCCTCGCCGCCCTGGCCGACGTCGACCGCGACCGCGATGACCTCGGCGCCCGTCTCCTCGGCGATCCAGCCGATGGCGACGGAGGTGTCAAGACCGCCGGAGTAGGCGAGTACGACGCGCTCGGTCACGGGTTTTCTCCTCCGTACTGCAATCACTGTCATGCATGAGTATGCAGAGCACTGCATGATTCGTCAATCCGGTGCGCATCAGACTCGGCGCGAGCAGCGATTTTTGGTCAGGCCGAGAAGAATTTGAAGATCCTTTGAACGCGGGAAACCGCTTACTCGTACCTCTCGCCGAACGCAGGCGCCGCGTTTCGCACACCGAGGACACCCCCGTCCCCCCGACCCCTAGTGAGGCATCCGCATGTCCAGGGCTCTTCCGAAGTACAACAAGCGTCGCGTCGCGTTCATCGGCGGCGCCGCCGCGGTGGCACTGTCCGGCACGGTGATCGCCGGCTTCGCCCTCGCCGGGGAGACGCCCGCGAGCGGTGGGACGAACGCCCGGACGCTGGCGGGCCCCGGCACCATCAGCTGCCTGGACGTCACCGGACAGCTTCCCGCGATCCCCGCCTCGGCCCAGGCCGAGGTCGAC
>NZ_JBHUQX010000478.1:0-6461 GCF_042674225.1 Streptomyces sp. NPDC056948 | reverse complement strand
GGCCAACGGAGGCCGGGTGCGTCTCGGTCAATCGGGCGGCTCCGTCACCGGCGAGCCCCTCCGACCCGGCAACCACCGCAAGACGCGCAGTTGGAAGCTGTACCCGTCCAGCCAGAACCTAGACCCGCTCCAGCGAGCGGTGAGGAAGGGGCGGGGTTTCGACCTGGATGAAATCGTCGGGTCGGACGATCCCTCCACGCCGGACCACAGCCATGACGCCACACTTGAATGTGAACTCGCCGGACACGGAGTCGATGGTGAAGACCTCACCGAGCAGTCCCTTGCGGAAGTCGTTGATCTTTGCGCACGGGTTGCGCAGACCCGTCACCTCGAGCACCGCCTGCTCTCCGAGATGGAGCAGAGCGCCGGTGGGCAGGCCCAACAGGTCCACCCCGCGGGTGGTGATGTTCTCGCCGAGCTGGCCCGCAGAGACCTTGAAGCCCTTGAGCGCGAGCTCGTCGAAGAGTTCCTCGTGCATCAGGTGGACCTGGCGCAGGTTGGGCAGGTCCGGCTCGTAGGTCATGCGGAACTGGTGGCGGATCGTCTCACCTGCGTGAACGTCTCCTTCCACTCCGAGTCCCGTGAGCAGCGTGATGGAATCGCGATTGGGCTTGCTGAACGAGTACACCTCGTTACGGCTCACTGCGGCGACCTGACCAGTCATCACGCCCTCCCACCTGTTGTCGTTCTGCGGACGGTCGATCTTAAAGGTGATGCGACCAGCCTTGCGAGAGAGGCGTGCAGTGAGCGGACCTCATGGGGATACGCCAGGGTACGGAACCCCGACCGGCATCGCGGCCTGCGCTGACGACGCGCCGGTCGGGGCGGGAAGCTGGAACTCCTCCAGGCGCATCGTCTCGGGGCCGCCGTAGGTCGCCGCACATACGGGAGGGCGGCTTCTACTTGCTCACCCTCTACATACAGCTCATCCTCGGGCTGCTGCCGGTGGCCGTGCCGGGGATGTCCAGACGGCCGGGATGGCGCGTGAGCTCCAAGCTCGTCACGGGCGGGAAGCCAAGGCTTGGCACGGGAGCCGGCGAGGAGAGGGCTTCTTGCGGGTCACGTGGGGGCGAGACCGGCCTTGCCCAGCGCGGTGCGGGCGAGGCCCTCGGCCACGTCAATGACTCGCGCCTGGTCGGCGTTCTCCTCCGTGTAACAGACAGTGAGGAGTGCGTTGTCCTTGCGTACCTGGATCACGGCTACTGGTGAGGACAGCTGCTCGACATCATCGACGTAGCGGCGTCCCACGTACAGATGCGCCTCGTCGCCGAGACTGCCGAGACGTCGTGACACCTGCACGGCCGACGGGCTCAGATCGAAGTAGTTACTCCCGGTGCTGCCGAACATCTGTGAGGCGGTTCTCACCGCACTCCACTCGAGGACAGGTCCGACGACATGCGTGCCGATCTCGATGCGTACGGTTCGCGCGGACGGTGATCGCTCGTCCACGACACAGCCCGGCTGCCACGTCAAGTTCGTGTACTTCGCTGCCTTTGGTGCGTGAGTGACTGGACTTTCGGTGAGTGCGGCGACGTGCACGGGGTCGAGGAGCCTGCACGCGGAGGGAAGTGAGCGAACCGGTCCGGTCACGAGCTCGGCCTGGGCGGCCCCGCGGAGCGTCACGGCGTAAAGCCCCGCAATGAGCGAGAGGGCGAGCGCCCCGGATATGAACCGGCCTCCCCTGCCGAGCTGTCGAGCTCCCACTCGCATCTGTTTGACCGCTCCTTGCGCAAGGCGGTCACGCAACTCGATGTGCCGGAAGCTGTACACGCCTCCGGCCTGGCGCAGGACGCCGCGCTGGTGTGCGTCTTCCAGAAACGTCATGAGCCTCAGCGGCAGGCTGCCCGCTGCCGCCAGGTACAAGCGAGCCGGCTGAAGCCGGCCCCATGCCGAGACGGCCATCCCGTGCAGCATCCAGCAGACCAGTGTCCCCAGGGTGGTGAAGCCCCAGTCATCGGCGGTGACCATGCCCTGAGCCGCCGGGGTGACGGCGTACAGAGCCAGCGTGACCAGAGGGATGACGAGGGTGAGCGGTACCAGACGGTCGCGATAGGACCAGACTCCGGTCGCGAAGCCGATCAGGAGGAACGGCACCGAGTTCAGCACGTCGACGAGGAACCTCACTGCGCCCGTGTCGGCTACGAGACCGAATGCGGGGCCCTCGGCGTCGCCGGCGAACCAGATGGCCAGCAAGGGCAGTGGCAGTACGCAGAGGACGGTGAGCACGGGCGGCCCTGCGCTGAAGAGCCAGCCGAGGGTGCACACCGCGCGCCGGTCGGACCGCAGCAGCGCTCTCGGGGAGCGCGCCAGAGACGGATCGTCTGCGGCGAGCAGCAGACGGCGACCACACCATCTGAGGCTCACCCAGCTGATCGCCGTCATGGACCACAGCCACAGCCCGGAGCGGGTGAACACCGTTGTCGCCCACCCCGCGGTGAGCCCGACCACCGCGCACATCCCCAGGACTCTGCCACGTCGCTCGCTCATCGCCTCACGCAGGCGCGCACCTGTGGGTCGAACGATCTGACGGGGCAGGCGGTTCTCCGCGTTCTCCGCCGACGCACACGTATGAAGAAGGGCGAGCGCGCACACGATCGAGTACGCCTGCCACAGGGAGAGTCCGAGGTGGGCGGGCCAGCCCCACGCGCCCAGATCCAGCCGGGCCATGAGTACGACGCTCAACGCGAACGCCGGCACCAGGGCGAGGATGCGGACTCGCCGGGGCACGTACTCGTCGAGACGCCACCAGGCCAGCTGTTCCTGGTTCCTCGCCTTCATGCGCGCGGCGAGGAAACCTGCCCAAGCGCGTGCCGTCTCCGGGGCCCAGCCCGTACGTTCCTCGTGCGTCGGGCTGTAGATCGCGTCGAGGTAGGCTCCGTAGAGGTGATGCTCGATGGCCGCGGTGTCGGCGAAGGCATCCGGTGCGAGCAGTTCACGGGGGTGGGCCGCGTCATCCTCGCTGTACGCCTCACGCGCCAGGTTCGCCATCAACGGCACACGCAGCACGTCCCGCAACCGCGCCTCGGGAGAGTCGGCGGCAGCACCGTCCAGCCGGGCGAGCACCTCGGTCCAGCGAGACTTCCCTCCACCGGGGTTCAGGTACGCGGCCACCGCGCTGTACTCGAGAGGGCACAGGCTGATCTCCGTACGTGTGAACACGTTCTGTTCAGGGACGTGTTCGTGATACTCCGCCTGACGGCTGGTCAGAACGAACGGGATGCCACCCTTCGTACCGTCCCTGAGCTGGCGCATGGCTCTTTTCCGCACCTGGTGCGGCAGTTCGTCGAAGCCGTCCAGGATCGGCAGGACGTGCCGCGTCCGCAGCAGGGCCAAGGCCACGGCAATCGGCAGGGCACCCGGCACCGGAGTGCAGGCATGCGGATGGTCGTCGGCAACCTGCCGTGCAATCCAGGTGAACAGCCCCTCCCGGGGGTCCCAGGACGCCAGGGGAAGGATGACCGGCACCGGCCCCTCCCCTTCACAGGTCTGCCGCTCCCCCAGCAACTCGGTGGCCAGGCGCAGAGCCAGAACCGATTTTCCCGAGCCCGGGCCGCCCAGGACGACAAGGCGGCCGGCGCGCGTCCGGTGGAAGTACGCGGCGATCGAGCCGCCCCCCGGTCCGGGGGACCCCGCTTGCTCTCCCTCTCCGCCCTCCCACCAGGTCACCTCGACCGGCTCGGGGTTACGGATGAGATCCCAGCGCTCGTCCCCGCCGTAGCGGAAGGAAAGAGCCTCCGCGAGACGGTCGGCGGCGAGCGCGAGGTGAGGCGCCGACAGCCACAAGCGCATACGGCGTTCACGGAAACGACGAAGGGCCCAACGACCCGCGGCCAGAACGAGGATGCCTGCGAGGAGCAACCAGCCCATGGTCACCGGGCCGGGGTCGAGGTCCTCCTTGAGGGGCAGCGCGGACCGGGCAAGCAGCAGGAACACCGCGAAGGCGGCCGCAAGCCCGGCAGCCCAGCCGAACCAGGCATCCGCAGCCGACCGGCGGTGTCCTCCGAGCCCTCTGAACCCTCCGTCCGTCCTCTCGACCACCTCAAGTCTGTCGAGGTGGGCGATCTGGACCACATTCCGCTGCCGCCCGCCCGACACCTCGAAGCGGGGCGCTTCGCCCGACGACCGCGGGGACTCCGGGTCCTCAGTTGAGGGTGATGCCACCATGCACGTTCTGAGCCATGACGACCGAGTGCTGGGTCCCACCGCTGACCTCGAAGGTCGCCGCCCCGGTTGCGCGGTGCGCGCGCTCCCCCTCCGCCTGCCAGCGGGTGAGAGCGTCCGCGAAGGCAGGATCGAGTCCGGCTCGCCGATGCAGTGCGGCCGCCAGCTCACGAGCCCGCTCAGCCTCATCGGGATGCTGTTCCAGCAACGCCAGCTCACCCTCGGCCGAACTCTCAGGAGGTCGGCCCCCAGCTGCCGGTTCTCGCCTGACCAAGCCACGCAACGACTGCCAGATCTGCTGCCCGGCGCTACCCGCGGCCCCGCCGGCCAGTGCCATCAGCAGTTCTTCCGGAATCGGATCCACAGATCCCCCTTCAGGAGTCGACGCCGCTGCCCTCGTGGGCCGTGCTCCATCGTGCAGGAAGACGTCCGCTGCCGTCCGGCGGTTCGATGAGCCCGGGACGACCCCGTGAGAGGCGGGGGCCGCCCCCGCAGGTCCTTTCGGTCCCGCACACCCGGTCAGCGAGACCGGTCGCACCGACGGCTCCTGGATGCGCCTCAGCGCACACAGGTCCCCGTCGGGCAGTGCGACCATCGTCCGCGCGAGATCGCCGCATGCCCTCGTCAGAGGGCCCAGCGGTTCGCTCTCTCGGCCGCGAGCATTGTCAGGGCGTCACGTCAGGCCCGTTCGAGTGCGGTGACGCGTGCCGTCTCACCGCACTCCGCAAGATCACGCGACAAGCCGTCCTCGGCCCACACATCGATCCGGCTCAGCAGAGACCACGCGGCTGCTCCTTCCGTCGTGGGCGGTCAGCCGGTGATCTTCAAGCTGGCCACGGAGTAACACTCCGGCCTCGGGCCGGTCTCATGCGCGCGGCAGGCGGTCAGGCCGCAGCGATGAGCACGCCGGGAAGGTCACCGGCTTTCACGGCGTCCTGGCCGATGGCCACGCCCGTGTAGGCGCCCACGGCGGTGAACACCAGCTCGGGCAGGCGCTCGCCATGCTCCTCGACGTACGCGACGACATCGGCCTCACTGGACTCAGGCATCGACGGGAACACCGCGCCCGCGGCGCCGAGGGCGGCATCGAGGGCCGAGCCCTGCCCGGTGTCGGTGCCGGTGCCGAAGTCAGCCCGGTACGCGCAGGCATCGGGCGCATGGATGATCAGGGCCGGGGGGGCTGAAACGGTTGGCGGTCAGGCAGAGGATCTTGAGGTGGAGGGAGGGCTGGCCCGGCTGCCCGGCCGGTGCGCGCAACTCCCTGCACGGGTTCGCGCGGCCAGTTCGTCGAGGTCGGCACCCAGGTTGATGAGGAACTCGTCCGTCTCCACGCCTCGGGCCAGGGTCAGCGAGATACCGCCGAGCATGCCGGGCACGGCCGATGAAGGGGCGAAGCCGGTGCACTGCGAACCTGCACCGCGTCATTCCGAAGGAATGCGGAACTCGAATTCGGGACGGTCCCACGGCACGGCGGGCGGGTTCGCAAACGCCGTCCCGGTCCGCACTGCGCCGACGCGGTGGTAGAAGTCCTCGGCGGGAAGATGCGACACGACCTTGACACGGTCGATCCCGGCGGCGCGCGCCTCGGACCGCATGTGCGCGACGAGCCGTCGTCCAATACCCCGCCCTTGCGCTTCGTCGGCGACGAACAGCAGGTCGAGCTCCGGTGGCGCGAGGACGAGCGAGTAGAACCCTAGGACCCGGCCGCCCTGCTCGTCGGCGCCCACGGCCACGAAGGCACGGTGAGCCTCGATGTAATCAGGACCGACCCGGTAGCCCGCGACTGCGGATGCGTACTTACCCTCGTAGGCGCCCGAGCCACGCACGAGCCGCGTGAGCCGCTTGGCATCCCTCGCGACGGCCCTCCGTATCGTGACCGGCTGGCTGACCGGGGAAGTGCGTGAACTCATCGGGACAGTATTTCGCACCGGAGAGTGCCTTCCTGCGACGGGTTGGCTGCTCGGACAGGCGTTCCTGCACGACTCCCGGTCAGCACCAAACCAGCACGGGAGCCAGCACACAGCCCAGCTGGAGTCACGCTCCGTAGTCAGTCTCCGATCACTGCAGGCGCGTGACCGGACTACTCGACCCCCGCGTCTTCCACCGAGTACGTACTCCGCCTGGATCCGTAGCGCTCCCTCATGCCACGAACCTCACCAAGCCGCGCCGATCAGCCACTGGGTTGCACTCCCCGGAGGCGCTCACGCAACTGCTCGAGCCAGGCCTTGCCCGTGGGCGTCGCTTGCCGTCACTGGACCGGCTCAATGGCACGCTACGCCGATGGGGCGAAGCCGCCACTC
>NZ_JBHUQX010000477.1:0-6464 GCF_042674225.1 Streptomyces sp. NPDC056948 | reverse complement strand
GCTCTTCGGCCGGGACGGCAGGGTCTTCTTCTGCAACTCCGGCGCCGAGGCCAACGAGGCCGCCTTCAAGATCGGCCGGCTGACCGGGCGGACCCATGTGGTGGCCACCGAGGGCGCCTTCCACGGGCGGACCATGGGCGCCCTCGCGATGACCGGCCAGCCCGGCAAGCGCGAGCCGTTCCTGCCACTGCCCGGCGACGTCACCCACGTCCCCTTCGGCGACGCGCAGGCACTGGCCGCCGCAGTGACCGAGGAGACCGCGCTCGTCATCATCGAGCCGGTCCAGGGCGAGCTCGGCGTCGTCGTCCCGCCCGCCGGCTACCTCAAGGCCGCCCGTGCCATCACCGCATCGACCGGGGCGCTCCTCGTCCTCGACGAGGTGCAGACCGGCATCGGCCGGACCGGGCACTGGTTCGAGTACCAGGCCCACGAGGGCGTCCTGCCCGACATCGTCACCCTCGCCAAGCAGCTCGGCGGCGGGCTGCCGCTGGGCGCGACCGTCGCCTTCGGGCGGGCCGCGGAGCTGCTCCAGCCCGGGCACCACGGCACGACGTTCGGCGGGAACCCCGTCGCCTGCGCGGCCGGGCTCGCCGTCCTCGACACCATCGAGAACGAGGGGCTGCTGGAGAACGTCAAGCGGCAGAGCGCGGCATTGCGGGACGGGATCGAAGGCCTCGGCCACGAGTTGATCGATTTTGTCCGGGGCTCGGGCCTACTCCTGGGTATCGTGCTCACCGAGCCTCTCGCGCCCCAGGTGCGCCAGGCGGCTCAGGAGGCCGGATTCCTGGTGAACGTGCCCGCCCCGGACGTCGTCAGGCTGATGCCGCCGCTGAACCTCGGCGACGACGAGGTGGACGCCTTCCTCGGGGCGCTGCCCGGCATCCTCCAGGCAGTGAGCGGGGACGGACGATCCGGAGAATGAGACGACGATGAGCCAGGCGCAGGAACACGAGCAGGGGGCGAACGGGCCCGCCGTGCCGCAGACCCGCACCGCACGCCACCGCCGGATCGTGGACATCCTCAACCGGCAGCCGGTGCGGTCGCAGAGCCAGCTCGCGAAGCTGCTCGCCGACGACGGGCTGAACGTCACGCAGGCGACGCTCAGCCGGGACCTGGACGAGCTGAACGCGGTGAAGATCCGCAACACCGACGGCGACCTGATCTACGCGGTGCCGAGTGAGGGGGGCTTCCGTACGCCCCGGGCGCCGCTGGGCGGGTCGGCGAAGGAGGAGCGGATGCGGCGGTTGTCGCAGGAACTGCTCATCTCCGCGGAGGCTTCGGCGAATCTCGTGGTGCTGCGGACCCCTCCGGGGGCCGCGCAGTTCCTGGCGTCGGCGATCGATCAGGCGGAGCTGCACGACATCCTGGGGACGATCGCCGGGGACGACACGCTGATGTTGATCAGCCGGGAGCCGGACGGGGGGCAGGCGCTGGCGGAGCACTTGCTGAGGCTGGCACAGAACGGGCACTGAGCGCCGTAGCCGTGTGTGCGGGTGGACTGTGGCCGTTCGCGCAGTTCCCCGCGCCCCCAAGCGCCTTAGCTGCGGGCAATCGTGCCGCTAAGGGCGGCACGGGTGGGCGCAGCGGCACCCCGCCAGCGCGGGTGAGCGTAACGCCCCCCGCCCTCAGCCCAACGTCACCCCAGCCGCGCCGCCAACCCCCCGGTGCAGCGCACCTCGTCACCAGCCGTGATCAACAGCGCTTCCACGTCCGGCAGGGACTCCAGCCACGCCAAGCCCTCCAGCGACCCCATCGCGAACGCCGCCGTGGCCCAGCAGTCCGACCAGGTCAGTCGGGGCCCGACCACGGTCACGGCGACCAGGTCGGTCACGGCCGAATGCCCCGTACGCGGGTCGAGAATATGCGCGCCCCGCTCCGCCGTACCGGACGTCGCCACGGACAACTCGTCCACCCCGGCCGCCGAGACGACCGCCGCGAGACCCCCCGGCCGCAACGGGTCCGACACACCCACCCGCCACGGCCGCTGCGCCCCCGGCGCCCCGAGTAACTGCACATCGCCGCCGCCGTTGACGCTCACCCCGCACACCCCCGGCACCGCCGACAACCGCCGGGCCGCCCGCTCGACCGCCCAGCCCTTGACGATGCCGGTCGGGTCCAGACGGCCCTGGTACGACGTGCTGAACCAGCCGTCGCTCAGCCGCTCCGCCTCGGCCGCCAGCTCCAGGACCTCGGCGACCTCGGGATCGCACTCCGCGACGGTCAGTTCACCGCGTTGCAGCCGGGCGATCTGGCTGTCCTCGCGGTAGGTGCTGAACACCTCGTCGACGCGGTGCAGTCCGGCGACGGCCTCGTCCAGGGCCGCGCGCACGGCGGCCGGTTCCCCGCCGCGGACGTCGAGGGAGAAGACGGTCCCCATCGTCTCTTCCACATGACGTACCGCGGCGGGAGCCTGTGCGGGGTCGGCCACCGTGTCAGCCACCGGCCTGGTCCAGCGCCGACTGGAGGGACTGCTTGTAGCCCGCGCTGGTGTAGGTGGCCCCGGAGACGGCGTCGATCTGCGCGTTACCGGCCGCCACGGCGGCCTGGTTGAGGCGGGGCACGGACGAGGAGGTGATCTGGTCGCTGCGTCCGCCCTTGGGGGCCTGGACCGCCTCGGCCTTGGTGATCTTCCCGCCCGCGACGGTGATACGGACCTGGACGGGACCGTACTGCGTCTGCGCGGCCGTACCCGTGACCGTCTTGGCCTGTGCGCCGCCCGCCCCGGAGCCCTGCGCGGCGCCACCGCCCCCGCCTCCCGCCGGAGCCTTGTCCAGTGCGGACTGGAGCGACTTCTTGTAGCCCGCGCTGGTGTAGGTGGCCCCGGAGACGGCGTCGATCTGCGCGTTCCCGGCCGCGACCGCCGCCTGGTTGAGGCGGGGGACGGAGGAGGAGGTGATCTGGTCGCTGCGGCCGCCCTTGGGGGCCTGGACCGCCTCGGCCTTGGTGATCTTCCCGCCGGCCACGGTGACCCGGACCTGGACCGGACCGTACTGCGTCTGCGCGACATCGCCGGTGAGGGTCTGGGCGCTGCCCGAGCCCTGCGCGGCGCCGCCCGCGGCCTTGGCCTTGTCCAGGGCCGACTGGAGGGACTTCTTGTAGCCGGCGCTGGTGTACGTCGCCCCGGAGACGGCGTCGATCTCCGCGCTCTGAGCGGCGACCGCCGCCTGGTTGAGGCGGGGCACCGAGCTGGCGGTGATCTGGTCGCTGCGGCCGCCCTTGGGGGCCTGGACCGCCTCGGCCTGAGTGATCTTTCCGCCGCTCATGGTCAGGCGGACCTGCACCGCGCCGTACTGCGTCTGCTGCGCGTCACCGGTGACGGCGCCGTTCACGCCGCCCTGCGGCGCCTGCCCGGCCGCCGCCGGCGGGACCTGGCCGCCGGCCGCCTGGGCACCGCCCGGGTCGGAAGCCGGCTTCATGGACAGCAGCAGCACGATCCCGGAGACGGTGGCTGCGCCGGCGAGCACGGCACGCCGGACGGGGTGACTCTTCCTCATCGTTTCTCAAGCTCCTGAAGGGCCGTTGATGTCCCGTCGCTCACATCTCGAACGACTCGTGATGGATACGCCGGGCGGGGACTCCCGCGCCGCGCAGTGCTTCGTAGACCGACTGCGCGAAGCCGGGCGGCCCGCACATGAAGACGTCGTGGTTGTCGACGTCGGGGATCTTCCGCTGGAGGGACTCCGCGGAGATGTCGGGGCGTTCCCCGTCGGGGCTGTTGACCGCGTACATCAGCCGCGCGCCGCGCTCATCGGCGATCTTGGCCAGCTCGCCCCACAGGGCGAGGTCCTGGGTGCTGTTGGCCCGGTAGAGGAGCGTGATGTCGCCGGACGAGCCCGGCAGTGTTTCGAACAGGGCCCGCATCGGGGTGATGCCGACACCGCCCGCGACCAGCAGCACCTTGCCGCGGCTGCGGCGCTGCGCGGTCATCGCGCCGTACGGGCCCTCGGCCCACACCTTGGTGCCGGGCTGGAGCTCGCGCAGCCGGGACGTGTGGTCGCCGATCGCCTTGACGGTGATCCGCAGCATGTCCGGGCGGGGCGCCGCCGACAGGGAGTACGGGTGCGAGCTGAAGCGCATGCCGGGCGCCTTGAACCGCCAGCGGAAGAACTGCCCGGCCTGCGCGCCCATCCGGTGCAGCTTGCGCCCGCCGATCAGCACGGACACGATCCCCGGGGTCTCCTCGATGACCGCCTCGACCCGCATGCGGTGCCGCAGGTTCAGGCGGATCGGGGTGATGATCCGGTACCAGAGCACCAGCGCGGTCACCACGCCGTAGAGCCCGTACCAGAAGGTCTTCGCGGCCGGCTCGACGGCGAACTCGTTGCCGGTCGTGATCTGGTGCCAGAACGTCATGTACACCGACGCGTACGTGAGCAGGTGCACGTGGTACCAGGTGTCGTACCCGATCAGGCGGCGGACCCCGCCGATCGAGAGGATGCCGATGACGAACAGCAGACCCGTGCCGATGGCGGCCTTGCCCATGTCCGGTAGCTGGTTGATGGAGTCCGTCGTCTGCTGGACGATGTCGCCGAGCCCCTTGCCCGCCTGCAGGGCGTAGCCCCACATGGTGAGGAAGACATGGGCGAGGACCAGGCAGAGCGTGTAGCGGCCGGTCATGGCGTGCCAGCGCGCGACCCGGTCGGTGCCCACCCGCCGCTCCAGCGCGGGCACCCGGGCCATCTGGAGCACCACCAGCGCCATGAGGTAGCCGGCGAGCAGGCCGGTGATCCGGCCGGCGGCCAGGATCTTGCTCGCGTTGTCCGCGAGGGACGGTGTGTTGTCCCACCACAGCCACAGCACGGCCGCGGCTCCCGCCCACAGGACGATCAGCAGCGGGACGGCCGGGGAGCGGCGCGGGCGGATGCGGCGCATCGTCTGGCGACGGGCGGCACGGCCGCCTGCGAGCGTGGTGGTCACGGTTCCTCCGTGGGGACTTGACCCTTGGCCCACAGATACGTGCCGGGAGGCGGGAGTGTTCAGCCGCGTACCGAGTCATGTGCGGACGGGAGTGACCGGCGGTAACGCGCCCGAGTGCCCGTGCGGCGTCCCCGCCTCAGTAGCGCGTGACGGCGGTGGTCCCGCTCGTCGTCCCGACGGCGATGTGGGGACGCTTCGCCGGGTCGGCCCAGGTGAGGATCCGCCGCATCGCGTCCTTCGGCACGGAGACGCAACCGGCCGTCGCTCCGCGCCCGTCGACATGCAGGAAGATGCCCGCGCCGCGCCCCCGAACGGGACGCTCGTAGTTGAAGTCGATGACGAGCGCGTGCGCGTACTGCGCCCGGTAGCTGATCAGCCGCTCGGACTCGGCGGCCCGGCAGTCGGCCGCGCGGGGCTCGGTCCAGCGGTTGTAGGAGCGGGAGTCGTTGTCCTGGCACCACCAGGAGTCCCGGTGCACCCGGCGGTAGGTGTACGCCGTCCCGCGCGGTGCCGCCTTGATGCCGAAGGCGTACGGCAGTCCGTACAGGCCCGTGGGTGTCGTGTCCGTGCCCTGCTTGCGGGCGCCGCCCTCGACGAGTCCGTTCGCTCCGAAGCGCGCGGGCGCTGAGCCGGCCCGCACCCACCGCCCGCCCCTGAGGTCCCACCAGGTGACCGTGCCCGTGGTGGAGGCCCGCTTCGGGGCCACCGCGGTGATGAGCTGGGTGCCGCCGCCGGTGTCCGCCATCCGGTCCGGCAGGGGCGCGGCCCGGTCGGGCGGCCCGGCGCCGAGCATCAGGAGGGAGGAGACGGCGAGGACGACGGCACCTGGGCGCATGTCTCAGACCGTAGAGGGAGGCAGCGGCAACGGCAGCCCGGGTAGTCCGTCCAGGCTGGTCGCGATGTGCTCCTTCTTGGTGAAGTAGGCGTCGAGCGAGGCGTCGTCCTCGCGCGCGAAACGCTTGCTGTGCAGATCGCGCTCCGCCTCGTACTCCATGAAGGGCACCGCGTAGCCGCAGGTGTCGCGGACGAGTTCGGCCGTCACGACGATGATCGCGCGCAGGCCGTGCTGGGCCGGGTCGATGTCCGGGAAGCGGGCGAGGAGTTCCCGGAAGCGCGGGTCGTCGCGGAAGACCGGCTCGCCCCGCCCGTGCACACGGACGATGTTCGGCGGGCCCTGGAAGGCGCACCACATCACGGTGATCCGCCCGTTCTCCCGCAGATGGGCGATGGTCTCGGCGTTGGAGCCGGCGAAGTCGAGGTAGGCCACGGTGTGCTCGTCGAGCACCGCGAAGGAGCCCTTGAGGCCCTTGGGCGAGAGGTTGACCGTGCCGTCGGCGGACAGAGGAGCGGTGGCGGTGAAGAAGACCGGCTGCGCCTCGATGAACGAGCGGAGCCGGCCTTCTATGCGCTCATGAGTCTTTCCCATGTCAAACGATTATGGGCGCAGGTCTTTTGACTGTCTAAGGAATTTCGGGATCAGGTCACCTCTGCCGGATCCCGGGCTCGGACGCCTGCCCGTGGCCGCCCCGGCCGGCGCTCACTCGGGG
>NZ_JBHUQX010000476.1:0-6531 GCF_042674225.1 Streptomyces sp. NPDC056948 | reverse complement strand
CAGGGCCGACGAGCCGAGCGCCAGCGCGGCCGCGCCGCCGATCGCGAGGTACGTCGTGCTGGTGTCGCCGCCGGTCTCGGCGAGGTTCTCGGTGGCACCGGCCGCCTTCGGCCGGTTCGGGGCCGCGGTCGGGGCAGCGTTCGGGGTCTCGTCCGCGGCGGTGTCCTCGGCGCTGTCCGGGGCCGCGGCCGGCTCCGCCGACGTCTTGGGGTCGTGGTCGCCGTGTCCGTGGTTCTCGACGGTCGACTTGTCGGTGCCGTCCTCGATCTGCTTCTTGGTGGGAGCCGAGGCGGTCGGGGCGGGGGCCGCGCCGCCCTTCCCGGTGTCACCGCCGCCGCCGAAGGAGACGTCCGAGCAGGAGTAGAACGCCTCCGGGCTGTCCGACCGCTGCCAGACCGCGTACAGCAGATGTCTGCCCGAACGCTGGGGCAGGGTGCCGGAGAAGGTGTAGAAGCCGCCCGTGGCGGCCGGGTCGGTGGACGTCGCCACCGGGTTCTTCAGATCCAGGTCGCTCCAGGCCAGCGGCTTGGCCGGGTCGTAGCCGGACTTGGTGAGGTACACCTTGAAGGTGCCCTTGTGGGGCGCCGTCACGCGGTACTTGAAGGTGTGCGAGCCGCTGCGCACGCCGGTCGCGGGCCAGTCGGCGCGGGCCAGGTCGAGCCCCTTGAACTGCGCGTTGTTCGCGCTGCACAGCTTGCCGTCCGGGATGAGCCGCTGGTGCCGTCCGCCCGCGTCGCCGATGCGGATGCCGTTCCAGTCGTAGAGGGCCTGTGTGCCGCCCGCAGCGACGGCGGCCTTGCACGCGGCCGACTCGGGGCTCTCGGGGCCCTCGGCGTAGCACTGCGAGACCCGGCTGACCGGGTCGCCCATGGAGCCGTGCGCGGCGGCCGGCGTGGCGGTCAGCGCGGTCAGGGCGAGCGGAAGGCCGCCGAGGGCGGCGACGGTGGCGACCGTGCGGCGTGCGGGCATGCGGGAACTCCTCGAAACGGTTCATGGGACAGGGCCGGGCCCGAGTGGGCCGGATCCCGTGGGGTGATCCGAAGCTAGCCCCAGAGAACCGTGAAATCGCCTGCTGAGGACGGGTGGAGGAGATCCTTATGGCCGCGTTAAGGGAGTGCTCAGACTGGCATCAGGTAGGTACCGTCGCGGCATGGCAGACGAGGAGATCCGGCCGGCCGGAGCCGCCGACGTACCGGTCGTCGAGGGCGTGATCGACGCGGCCTTCCGCCCCTACATCGAGCGCATCGGCCGGGTGCCGCAGCCCATGGAGGAGGACCACGCGGCGAACGTGGCCGCGGGGAAGGTGTTCGTGACGGGCGAGCCCGTGATCGGCCTCGTCGTGGTCGAGGCGTTCGAGGACCATCTGTTCCTCGACATCATCGCCGTCCACCCCACCGCGCACGGCAGGGGAGTGGGGCGACGGCTGCTGCGGTTCGTCGACGCACGCGCGCGTGCGTTGGGTCTGCCCGAGATCAGGCTCTGTACGAACGCGATGATGTGGGAGAACCAGGAGATCTACCCGAGGTACGGCTACGAGCTCGTGGAGCGGCGTGTGGACGGGCCCTACGACCGTGTCCACTACCGCAAGCGGCTGCTCTGAACGCGTCTCATGGTCGGCACCGGCCGGTCAGCCTTCCGGCCACCACGTGCGTGCGACGTCCTTGCGGACCTCCGGGCGCCCGCCGGGGCACTCGTCGGCCTCCTCGCGGACCCTGCGGACGTCCGACTTCTTCAGGGGCTTCTGCACGGTCACACGGCGCATGGCTGCCTCCTTGGGGGCTACCGGGTTCCGCGTTCTCACGGAGGTAGACCTTTCGGGGGAGAGTTCCTCATCGCTCCCGGTCTGTCTGTGGCGGCTGTCACCATTCGACTGTCAGTGGCGGGTGTCACTCTTGGGCCCATGACGCATGACGGTGAACGTGTGACCTCGACGAACACCCCCTGTCCGGGCGTGGACTGGGAAGCGCGGGCCGCCTCCTTCGACGAGGAGCCGGACCACGGGCTGCGCGACCCCGCGGTGCGCGGCGCCTGGGCCGGACGGCTGCGCGGCTGGCTGCCCGGGCACCCGGGCGACGTCCTCGATCTCGGCTGCGGCACCGGCAGCCTGTCGCTCCTCGCGTCCGAGCAGGGACACCAGGTGACGGGCGTGGATCTTTCCCCGGCGATGGTGACGCTCGCCCGGGAGAAACTGGCCGGGCGCGACGCGGTGTTCCTCGTCGGCGACGCCGCGGCCCCGCCGATCGGGGAGCGGCGCTTCGACGTCGTTCTCGTACGGCATGTCCTGTGGGCCCTGCCCGACCCCGGCCGCGTCCTGCGGCACTGGGCCGGGCTGCTGCGGCCGGGAGGGCGGCTCGTGCTGGTCGAGGGCGTGTGGGGGACGCTCGATCCGGTCGGAATACCGGCGGACCGGCTCACCACCCTCCTCGCCCCGGTCGCCGGGCAGGTGCGTGTGGAGCGGCTGTCGGACGATCCGCTGCTGTGGGGCGGGGAGGTGACGGACGAGCGGTACGCGGTGGTCGCGGTGACGGGCTGAGGCGTGGATCAGGCCAGGAGCGTGGCGAAGTCGCCGCCGCGGGCCAGGGCCTCCAGTTCGTCAAGTGCGGACAGGGCGGCGGCCGCGGCCTCCGGGTCCGTCGCGGCAAGGCCGCTCTCGGCGAACTCGTCCTCGTCCAGACGTCGTACGTCCGTGCCGTCGGCGGAGCGCCACAGGTCCAGGTCGAGATCCTCGACGACCAGCTCCTGGCCGGACCGAACGGCGGGGCGGGTGACGTCGCAGTACCAGCCCTTCAGCGTGCCCGCGGCGGAGCGGACCTCCTTCACCGCGTACCAGCGGTCACGCCAGTAGTACTCGGTGAAGACGTCCCCGGGCTCGAAGCGGACGAACCCGAAGTCGCGTACGCCGCTGCCTGCCCACGGGGCCCGGACCGCGACGCGGGTGCCGTCGTCCGCCAGGAGCTCGCCGGTGTAACGGATCTTCGTACGGCCCGCCTTGACGAGTACGACGTCCACCTCGCCGGGCCGGTCAGCCGAGTTCACGGACATGGCGCACTTCCTTCGCGCAGATCTCGTAGCCGAACCACTTGTTGATGGCGATCATCGGGTCGTTGCCGGTGTCGTTGCCGGTGAAGGCCTCCGTGCACCCGGCGGCGCGGGCCCGGTGCAGGGAGTCGTTCTTGGCGAGCTTGGCCAGGCCCCGGCCGCGGAAGGCGCGGGCGGTGCCGGTCATGGCGGTGGCGTAGCGGGTGCCGCCGTCGGTGTACGCCACGCTGAAGGCCGCGGGGCTGCCGTCGACGACCGCGACCGTGGTCAGCTCGCGATCGAGGAGCGGATGCTTCCAGTGCTCCTCGATCCAGGACTCGTAGTCCGTGAACTCGGTCTCGATGTCGCTCGGTTCGTCGGAGGACGCCGCCGCGTCCAGTTCGAACACCGGGCGCGGGTCGTCCGCGAAGTCGGCGGCCGTGCGCAGCTCGACGCCCGCCGGCGGCTCCTGGCGGGGCGGCAGCGTGCCGGCCGCCAGGTCCAGGCGCAGGAAGTAGGCGGAGCGGCTGGCCCGGAAGCCGTTCCGCTCGGCGAAGGCGAGGTTCTCCGGCTCGTCCAGCACCCAGGCGAACAGCTTGCTGACGCCCAGTGCGGCCAGGCGTTCCTCGGCGGTGCGCAGCAGGAGCGAACCGGCGCCGCGGTGCCTGCGGTCGGGGCGCACGTAGATGTTGGCGGAGCCCTGGCCGGGTTCCGGGCTGTCGTGGGCGACGCTGATCTGGGCCGTGCCGATGATCTCGCCGTCCTCCTCGGCGATGAGCTGTCCGAAGTGGGCGTCCGGATGGACGTGCGTCAGGGTGTGCACCACCGACTCGGGAGTGGACAACATGTAGGGAAGGGCGAGGCGACGGGTGTCGGAGAACCCCTCGGCGTCGGCTCGGACGTCGGGACGCAGGTCGCGCACGATCACGGTCATGGAGGCGGACGTTACGTGGAGGCGCACCCCGGGTGCCTCTCATTTTCCGTCGGGTACGGGACAATCGGCCTGTGACGTTGAAGATCGACATCGATGACAGTGCTCCGCCGTACGAGCAGGTGCGGTCGCGGATCTCCGAGCAGGCCCGGTCGGGGGCGCTGCCGGTGGGATACCGGCTGCCGACCGTGCGGGGGCTGGCCGAGTCGCTGGGGCTCGCCGCCAACACGGTCGCCAAGGCGTACCGGGCGCTGGAGGCGGACGGCGTGATCGAGACGCGGGGGCGCCACGGCACCTTCGTGGCCGCCGCCGGCGCGGCGGCGGACCGGGAGCTGGCGACCGCGGCCCAGGCCTATGTGGAGCGGGCCCGGCGGCTCGGGCTCACGGAGGCCGATGCGCTGGCGGCGGTACGGGATGCCCTGCGGGCGGCTTACGGGGAGTAGGGCATCGGGCTGACGGTCGGGTTGGGCTGTCGGCCGGGTGTGGGCCGGTGGGGGTTGTTCGCGCAGTTCCCCGCGCCCCTTGAGGGCGTCGCCCCAGCGGCGCGGGGCTGTGTCGATATGCGGCTCCGCCGCGGGGCACGACCGGCCACAACGGCGAGGAAGGCCGGTTCAGCCGGTCCGCGCCAGATGCTCGGGCGTCCGGGTGATCTCCAGGCCCGCCGACCTCCCCACCCGCGCGAACGTCCTCGCGTCCTCCACCGCCGCGCCGCCCGGGTCGTTGTTGAAGTACGCGTAGACGTCCTCGCCGCCCGGCCAGGTCGTGGCGATGCGGTCGAGCCAGGTGGCCAGGGAGCGCCGGCCGTAGCGGGGCCAGGGGTGGGCGCGGCCCTGGTGGAAGCGGACATAGCCCCAGTCGGTGGTGCGCCACAGCGGCGTGGCGGGACGGGCCAGGACGTCGGCCCAGCACAGGGCGGCGCCCCGGGACCGCAGGACCGCGCGGACCTCCGGTGTCCACCAGGAGTCATGGCGGGGCTCCACCGCGACCCGGGTGGAGGCGGGGAAGCAGGCGAGGCAGGCGTCCAGGAGGCCCGGGTCCGCGCGCAGGTTGGGCGGGAGCTGGAGGAGGACCGGGCCGAGGCGGCTCCCCAGGCCCGCCGCGTGGCTCATCAGGCGGTGCACCGGCTCCTCGGGGTCCTTGAGCCGCTTGATGTGGGTCAGATAGCGGCTCGCCTTGACCGCGACGACGAAGTCCCCGGGCACCCGCCCCCGCCAGTCCTCGAAGGTCTCCCGCGCCGGCAGCCGGTAGAAGGCGTTGTTGATCTCGACGGTCGCGAAGTGCTCGGCGTACTCCTCCAGCCAGAGCCGCATCGGCAGCCCGGACGGGTACAGGACGTCCCGCCAGTCCTTGTACTGCCACCCGGACGTGCCGACGAACAGGGTCATAACCCCATCAAAACACCGGCCGGCGGGGACCTTCCACAGATCCGGCGGGGACCTTCTACAGATACAGCCCCGCGTCGGCGTCCCCGCGCGGCTCCGGCAGGGCCGTCGGGGACGTGCCCCGGCGCAGTGCGTACAGCTCGGCCAGGGTCGCGCCCTCGCGGCCGACACCGTCCTCGTGGCCCAGCCAGCCCACCGCCTCCGAGCGGGTCAGCTGACCCACCTCGATCCGGGCGAGGCAGCGGCCGGGGCGGACGACGGCGGGGTGCAGACGCTCCAGGTCCTCGTTGGTCGTGACCCCGACCAGGACGTTGCGGCCCTGGCCGAGCAGTCCGTCCGTCAGGTTGAGCAGCCTCGACAGCGCCTGGCCCGCCGTGTGCTTGGCCTCGCCGCGGATCAGCTCGTCGCAGTCCTCCAGCAGGAGCAGCCGCCAGCGGCCCTTGCCCGTCGCGTCCTCCTCGCCGATCGCGATGTCCATGAGATAGCCGACGTCGGAGAAGAGCCGCTCGGGGTCCAGGACGCAGTCCACCTGGCACCAGTCCCGCCAGGAACGGGCCAGGGTGCGCAGCGCGGACGTCTTGCCGGTGCCCGGCGGGCCGTGCAGCAGGAGCAGCCGGCCCGCGATGTCCTCCGGGGTGGTCTTCATCAGGCGGTCCATGGCGTCCGCCACCGGCGCGGTGTAGTTGGGCCGCACCTCGTCCCAGGTGCCCGCCGCGATCTGGCGGGTCGTGCGGTGCGGGCCGCGGCGCGGGGAGACGTACCAGAAGCCCATCGTGACGTTCTCCGGCTGCGGTTCGGGTTCGTCCGCCGCGCCGTCCGTGGCCTGGTCGAGGACCTTCTGCGCCAGCTCCGCGCTGGTCGCCGTCACCGTGACGTCGGCGCCCCGGTTCCAGCGGGAGACCAGCAGCGTCCAGCCGTCGCCCTCCGCCAGCGTGGCGCTGCGGTCGTCGTCCCGGGCGACGCGCAGCACGCGGGCGCCGGAGGGCATCAGCGTCGCCCCGGACCGTACGCGGTCGATGTTCGCCGCGTGGGAGTACGGCTGCTCGCCCGTCGCGAAGCGGCCGAGGAACAGCGCGTCGACGACATCGGACGGGGAGTCGGAGTCGTCGACGTTGAGCCGGATCGGCAGCGCCTCGTGCGGGTTTCCAGACATGCCGCCATGATCCGGCACAGGGGCGCCGCGTGCACCCGGTTTCCCGG
>NZ_JBHUQX010000475.1:0-6570 GCF_042674225.1 Streptomyces sp. NPDC056948 | reverse complement strand
GTGCGGATACGGCGCCGCCTGGAGCGTCTGATAGGCATCGCGGCGACCGAGGGCAACGCGCTGGTAGCCCTTCGCAACGGGGACGAGATCTTCCCGGCGATGCTCGACGCCATCCGCTCCGCCGAGCACACGGTGGACATGATGACGTTCGTGTACTGGAAGGGCGACATCGCCCGTGACTTCGCGCACGCGCTGGCGGAGCGAGCCCGGGCCGGGGTACGGGTGCGGCTGCTGCTGGACGGCTTCGGCAGCCGCCTCATCGACACCGAACTGCTGGCGGAGATGGACCGGGTGGGCGTGCAGGTGGCGTGGTTCCGCAAGCCTGCACACCTGTCGCCGCTCAAGCAGAACCACCGCTGCCACCGCAAGGTGCTGGTCGTGGACGAGCAGGTGGCCTTCACGGGGGGCGTGGGCATCGCCGAGGAGTGGTGCGGCGACGCCCGCAACCCGCACGAGTGGCGGGACACCCACGTTCAGGTGCGGGGACCGGCCGTGGACGGCATCGCGGCGGCGTTCGCACAGAACTGGGCCGAATGCCACGACGAACTCTTCGACGACCGCGACCGGTTCACCGGCCACCGCCCGCAGGGCGACGCGGTGGTGCAGGTGGTACGCGGCTCCGCCAGCTTCGGTTGGCAGGACATGCAGACCCTGATCCGGGTCATGATCGAGTCCGCCGAGGAGCGCTTCCGGCTGGCCACCGCCTACTTCTCCCCAGACGCCTACTTCACCGAACTCCTGTGCGCCGCGGCACGGCGGGGCGTGGAGGTGGAGATCCTGCTGCCCGGGGCGCACACCGACAAGCGCGTCTGCCAGTTGGCCGGACAGCACCACTACGACGATCTGCTCGCCTGCGGGGTGAGCATCTACCAGTACCAGCCGACCATGCTGCACGCCAAAGTCATCACCGTGGACCGTACGGCGGCCCTCGTCGGGTCGACCAACTTCAACCGGCGCTCCCTCGATCACGACGAGGAGGTCATGCTCGCCGTCCTGGATGCGGAGTTCACCGCGACCCTGGACGCGCACTTCGAGGCCGACAAGGCGGCCGGCGAGGCGATCCAGAGGGGTCGCTGGAAGCGGCGTTCCGTGCTCCAGCGCGCCCGCGAGGTCGCCGTCCAGCCCCTCCGCCGGTTCCTGTGACAGTGACCGAGAGGTGGACCGAGTCCAGAGCCGCGACCAGGGTGGTGGAACCACAAGCGAACCCCCGGGCCACTGGCTGGCCGGGGGCTGGAAGCTCGGGTTTTCTGGCGGCAGTCGTGCCGCGGCCGCATCCGGCGCGGCCGGCCTTCAGGCTCGGTTGAGCCGTGCGGCGATTCCATGACCGATCAGCAAATACATGACGGCCGGGAGGCCGTAGTTAAGGACAACGCGCAGGCCCTCTGTGTCCATCGTGAAAATGTCCTGGGACCACCAGGCCAGCAAGTCCGCCGTTCCTCGCACGAACTCGACGAATACATTCGCCTGGTTCGCATCGAGCAGGAACAGCAGGATCCACAGGCCGAGCAGACCTGCCGCGATGTCGGCGATCGTGCAGACCGTCAGGGCGGTGCGTCGTGCGGTGGCCTGCTGGCGTACAGGGCGCTCCGGGCCCGAAGGCTGGTTGTGCGGCTGGTTGTACGGCTGGTATCCGGGAGCCGGGTCGATGTTGCTCACAAGGAATCCGATCTGGCGTCTTGTTCTGTCGGCGCGCCTGCACCGGACGCTGAAATGCAACCCGGTTCGTCGCCCCGCTTCTGCCTAACCCTGCGTCTTGTAAGCGCTGCCGTGTTACACCCTCATCCGCAATGACCCAAATATGACTTCCTGCTCAGACATTTAAGCGCGAGCCGTAAGCAATTCATGGCGGCGGTGAGCGTGCACCTTCATGTGCGTGGTGATTTCGCGGTCATCGCCGTCAGATGGAGTTGATTGCTGATCGGCTGCGCACGCGTCGGTGGGCTTCTGCGTCGGCGGTGCCGAGAGGCGGAAGCCCACCTTGGGGACCCGATACGTCAGGCTTTGTCCTGCATGCCGCGCCGTGCGGGATTGCCCTGCTCGGCGGCCTTCGGATCTTTCTCGCCCGCCTTGGCGCGTACGCCCTGGGCGATGCGCTCGCCGATGGTCCTGTCGATGTTCGACCAGTACTCGAAGGCCCGCTTGAGCACGGGTTCCGAGACGCCGTTGAGGAGATGGCCCACGACGTTGTCGACCAGACGGTCGCGCGCGGCGTCGTCCAGGACCTCGCGCACCATCGTGCCGGGCTGGCCCCAGTCGTCGTCCTTGGGGTGGCTGACGTAGGCCGAACGGGTGATGGCGCCGTCGGCTTCCCAACTGGGCGGGGAGTAGCGTGCGCTGTTGGCCGCGGGACCGCCCTTGGAGTTGGGGGCGTACACCGGGTCGGTGGTGTTGCGGTACGCCATCGCCCCGTCCTTGGAGTAGGTGTGGACGTCGACGACGGGGGCGTTCACCGGAAGCTGCTGGTAGTTGCCGCCGATCCGGTGGCGGTGCGCGTCCGCGTAGGAGAACAGCCGGGCCAGCAGCATGCGGTCCGGGCTGGGGCCGATGCCGGGCACGAGATTGTTGGGCTGGAAGGCCGCCTGCTCGATCTCCGCGTGATTGTCGGTCGGGTTGCGGTCGAGTGTCATACGGCCGACCGGGATCAGCGGGTAGTCGCCGTGCGGCCACACCTTGGTGAGGTCGAAGGGGTTGAACCGGTAGCCTGCGGCCTCCTCGTACGGCATCACCTGCACGTACAGGGTCCAGCTGGGGAAGTCGCCGTCGCGGATGTGCTCGAACAGATCACGCGTGTGGTAATCCGTGTCGGCGGCCGCCATCTGGTCGGCCTCGTGCTGGGTGAAACACTCGATGCCCTGGTCGGTCTTGAAGTGGTACTTCACCCAGAAACGCTCGCCGGCGGCGTTGATCCACATGTAGGTGTGGGAGGTGTAGCCGTTCATGTGGCGCCAGGTCCGCGGGATGCCGCGGTCGCCCATCAGCCAGGTGACCTGGTGGGCGGACTCGGGGGAGAGCGTCCAGAAGTCCCACTGCATGTCGTGGTCGCGCAGGTTGTTGTCGGCACGGCGTTTCTGGGAGCGGATGAAGTGCTGGAACTTCATCGGGTCCTTCACGAAGAACACCGGCGTGTTGTTGCCGACCATGTCGTAGTTGCCTTCGCTGGTGTAGAACTTCACCGCGAAGCCGCGCGGGTCGCGCCAGGTGTCCGGGCTGCCGCGCTCGCCCGCGACGGTCGAGAAGCGGGTGACCAGGTCGGTGCGTGTCCCCGGCTGGAAGACGGCCGCCTTCGTGTAGGCGCTCACATCGTGGGTCACCTCGAAGTGGCCGAAAGCGCCGCTTCCTTTGGCGTGTGGCTGGCGCTCGGGGATCCGCTCCCGGTTGAACTGCGCCATCTGCTCGATCAGATAGGCGTCCTGCAGCAGGATCGGACCCGCAGGTCCCACGGTGAGCGAATGCTCGTCGCTCTCGACCGGGGCGCCGGAATCGGTCGTGGTGACAGGTGAGGTCTCCGTCATGAGAAAGCCTTTCGTCGTACGGAGCAGCGGCGTACCAGGCACGCTGCCCGCGCCCGGAGCCTGTCGGTCCCGTTGAGGCCAGGTGACCTTCATCGGCCGCTACAAACATCGCTTTCGCGACCAATGCGCGGATCTTCCTGGAGCTACGTCCGTCTTGCTGCTGATCCCACTCCGCAGACCGAGGGCGCACGGCAGTCAGGCGGGGCGACGTGCCGCTGAACCCGTGGGCGGCTGCCCGCCCCTCGACGACCCGCGGCAACGGCTTGCTGGCTCATCGGCACCATCATGCGATGCAGGTGCTGATCTGATTGCCTGACGAGGCCGAAGAAACCCCCCTCCTGCGGACACCTCCTCGCCCAGATGGGTGCAGGTGCCCACCGGCCTCGATGCACTGCGTCACGCCCTGGCCCACCCGGACCGGACACCGGAGGACATTCAGGGTTCCGTGGCGGAGATGCGAGAGGCGGTCCACGGGCTTGGATCTCAGTGCGGCTCAGGCTCGGGGAGGGTCTGCGCGCACCAGATCGTCTTGCCGTTGGTGGTGTGCCGGGTGCCCCACCCCTGGGTGAGCTGGGCGACGAGCAACAGGCCCCGGCCGCCCTCGTCGAAGGCGCGGGCCCGGCGCAGGTGCGGGGCGGTGTTGCTGGCGTCGGAGACCTCGCAGATCAGTGAGGTGTCGCGAATCAGCCTCAGCCTGATCGGCGGCTCGCCGTAGCGGATGGCGTTGGTGACCAGCTCGCTGACGACCAGTTCGGTGACGAAAGCCGCCTCCTCCAGGCCCCAGGCGTCCACCTGGTCGACGGCGAACTTCCTGGCGCGCGGCACCTGCGCATGGTCGGGCTCGACGTCCCAGTCGGCGACGTGGTGGCGAGCCAGCGCGTGCGTGCGAGCGAGCAGCAGGGCGGCGTCGTCGGTGCGGCGATCGGGGAGCATGGCGTCCATCACCGTGTCGCACAGGGCCTCCAGTGAGGTGGCCGAGTGGTTCAGGGCTCGCTGCAGTTCGGCGATCCGCTGGTCGACGTCGCACTCGCGGCTGTGCACCAGTCCGTCGGTGTAGAGGGCGACCAGGCTGCCCTCGGGCAGTTCGAGCTCGGTGGCCTCGAAGGGCAGCCCACCGATGCCGAGCGGCGGTCCCGGGTGGGCGGGTACCGGGGTCCTGGTGCCGTCCGGAGAGATGATCAGCGGCAGGGGATGGCCGGCGCTCGCCAGCGTAAGGCGCCGGGAGACAGGGTCGTAGACGGTGTACAGGCAGGTGGCGCCGGACTCGCCGGTCGGCTGGAAGTGGCTGTCGGGCTGCAGGTCGCTGGCGAGGTGGAGGACCAGGTCGTCCAGGTGGGTCAGCAGCTCGTCCGGTGGCAGGTCGACGTCGGCGAGGGTGCGGACCGCCGTGCGCAGCCTGCCCATGCTGGCCGAGGCGTGCAGGCCATGGCCGACGACATCGCCGACGACCAGGGCGACCCGGGCGCCGGACAGCGGAATGACGTCGAACCAGTCACCGCCCACTTCCGCGCCGGCTCCGCCGGGCAGGTAGCGGGATGCCACCTCGACCGCCTCCTGATTGGGCATCACCTGCGGCAGGAGGCTGCGTTGCAGGGTCAGCGCGGTCGTGCGCTCGCGCGAGTACCGGCGGGCGTTGTCGATGGCGACGGCTGCCTTGGCGGTCAGCTCTTCGGCGAGGATCAGGTCGTCGGCGGTGAAGGCCTCGGGCCGGTCGAGGCGGGAGAAGGCGACGACCCCGAGCAGCGCGCCGCGCGCCCGGAGCGGCACGGTGATCCGTCCGGTCAGCCCGTCCGCGGCGATGGACCCGTCGATCAACGGGTTGCCCGGTGGCCAGTGGGCCGGGTCGGAGGCGAGGCCGGGCCCGAAGGCCCATTCGCCGCCCTGGCCGGGTTCGGCCGCGAGCTGGACCGTGGACCTGCCGGTGGCCATGCAGCGGGCGGCGACGGAACCAGGAGCGTGTCTGACCGGCGTCGTGGGCCCGGGAGCCCGGTCGGTGTCCTCCTTCGCGCTGTGCTGGGCGGCACGGCTGAGCACGATGGCCTCGCCGGGGGTGAACTCGGACACGGAGGGCGGCTCCTCTCCGCGCAGCACCTCGTCGAAGAGATCCACGGTGACGAGGTCGGTGAATGCCGGCACCGGGGTCGTGGCCAGTTCCTGGGCGGTGCCGATCACGTCGAGTGCCCGGCCGATGCCGCCGCTGGCCTCGTTGAGCATGAGCAGGCGCTGCCGGGCCCAGTACTCGGCGCTCATGTCGAATCCCCAGTTGGCGACCGCGCGGACCCTGCCCTCGGCATCCCGGACGGGCCAGATGCTGGTGGCCCAGGCATTGGCGTAGTCACTGCCGCGAGGGCGGAAGACGGTGATGAGACGCGCGGGCTCGCCCGTCCTCGCCACTTCGGCGAGCGCGTCCGTGTAGGGCTTGTCGTCCCTCTCGGGAAACAGCGAGCGGTCGAATTCGGGAAGCACCTCGCGGTACTTCTTACCGAGCACTTGCTCCTCGGAGTGCGCGATCACCCGGCCCGAAGAGGCGTTGATCCACAGGAACCGCAGCTCAGGGTCGTAGACACCCAGAGCGAAGGGGGACTGCTCGAAGGCCCGGTCGGCGATCACCGGGCGGCTTCCCCAGCGCTGGATGGTCACCGCATGACCCAGTGGCCGCCCGTCTGGGCCGAACAGCGGGTGAGCCGTCACCACGGCGTCCACCGTGGAACCGTCCCGGTGCCGCAGGGGGATGAACCCCGTGGGGTCGGAGCCGGCGCCGTAGCCCTCGGGGAAGCCCGGTGGCGGGGGGTCGACCAGCAGGTCGATCATGGGCCGGCCGACGGTGTCCTCCGCCGTCCAGCCCAGCAGTAGTCGGCCCCCCTCGCTCCAACCGCTCACTGTGCCGTCCGGGTCCACCATGGCAACGGCACTGGGCGTGTCCTGCTTGCCGGCCATCTCCACGCGCCACGCCTCCGTCCGGACAGCCGTGCCCGCCAGGGCTGGTTCCAGCAGCCACTCCCAGCCTAGATCCGCCCCAGCCCCACGGCGCTCCGGCCGGTGCGTTCGGGGCGTCAGG
>NZ_JBHUQX010000474.1:0-6594 GCF_042674225.1 Streptomyces sp. NPDC056948 | reverse complement strand
ACCCGGAGAAGTCGGTGGTCGCCGTCGCCGGATCGGTGACCGGGCGGACGGTGGGCGGCGCGATGAGCGAGATCGGCATGCGCGTCCTCGCCGGGGGTGACGAGGCGGCCGACGAACTGAACTACGTCACCCGCACCCGGAACGGAACGCTGGTGAAGTCCTCCACGATGGTGCTGAGGGATTCCACGGGAGCCGTGTTCGGCGCGCTCTGCGTCAACGTGGACGTCGGCGCCGTCAGCCAGGTCCACGGCCTGCTCGGCGCGCTCGCCGGAATCCGTCCCGAGCCGGCGGAGCTGCCGACCACGACCTTCGGCAACGACATCGACTCCGTGGTCGACGCCCTCGTCGACGTCCACCAGTCGAAGCAGCGGGGGAGCTGGGCGGAACTGGACCGCGCGGAGCGGCTGGAGCTGTTCGGCGGGCTGGACACCCGCGGTGTCTTCGCCGTGCGCGGCGCGGTCGAGCAGGTCGCCGCCCGGCTCGGCATCTCCCGCGCCTCCGCCTACAACTACCTCTCCCAGGCCCGGGCCGCCCACGACACTTCCACCGGAGGACCCGCGTGACGACCACCACCCCACCGGTCACCCTCGACGACGTCCGGGACGCCGCCGCCCGGCTCAAGGGCGTCGCCCACCGCACCCCGGTGCTGCGCTCCCGCACCCTCGACGCACTCGCCGGCGCCGAGATCCACCTCAAGTGTGAGAACTTCCAGCGCATCGGCGCCTTCAAGTTCCGCGGCGCCTACAACGCCGCCTCCCGCCTCACCCCCGAGCAACTGTCGCGGGGTATCGCCGCCTACTCCTCCGGCAACCACGCCCAGGCCGTCGCCCTGGCCGCCCGAGAGCTCGGCACCACCGCCGTGATCGTCATGCCGGAGGACGCCCCGCCGTCCAAGCGGGCGGCCACCGCCGGCTACGGCGCCGAGATCGTCACCTACGACCGCTACACCGGCGACCGCGTGGCCGTCGCCGAGGCCCTGGCCGCCGAGCGGGGTCTCACCGTCATCCCGCCGTACGAGCATCCGCACGTGATGGCCGGGCAGGGCACGGCAGCGCTCGAACTCCTCGAAGAGGTGGGGGAGTTGGGGGTGATGGTGACACCGGTCGGTGGCGGCGGACTCATGGCCGGGAGTGCCACGGTGGCCAAGGGGCTGCACCCGGACATCCGGATGATCGGCGTCGAACCGGAGGCCGGGGACGACACCAAGCGCTCGCTGGAGGCCGGACGGCGGATCAGCATCCCGGTGCCGCACACGATCGCCGACGGACAGGCCCTGCACACACCGGGCGAACTCACCTTCTCCGTCAACCGGCGGCTCGTCGACGGGATCGCGCTGGTCACCGACGATGAGATCCGGGACGCGATGCGGTTCGCCTTCGAACGCCTGAAGATCGTCCTCGAGCCGAGCGGCGCCACCCCGCTCGCCGCCCTGCTGACCGGCCGCGCGGGTCGTCTCCCACGCCGCGTCGGCGTCATCCTCTCCGGCGGCAACATCGACACCGGGCGCTTCGCCGAACTCTGCGGAAACGAGGGCTGAGCGGGCGTTCTTCGGTTGGCGGCCCCGGAGGGACGGGCGGACGATTGAGGGGTAGGAGGCCGGCCGCCGACGGCGGTGCCCAGGGCCGCCGGGGAGACCGGCCCCCGGCCGCGGTGCGCCGCGGTCGGAAGGGAGCGCGTCATGTTGGAAGTGAAGACGCTCGACAAGCCGGACGAGCGGCGTGATTTTCCCCGCGGTCACCTCGAAGCCGTCCACATGACGGAGCTCGACTTCGCCGTGGCGACCTTCGAGCCCGGCTGGCGCTGGTCGGAGTCCGTGGGCCCGATCGCGGGCACCGACAGCTGTCAGATGCACCACAACGCCTACATGCTCCAGGGTCGCATGCACATTCGCATGGACGACGGCGGTGAGAGCGAGGTCGGCCCCGGCGACGTCTTCGTCTGCACGCCCGGCCACGACTCCTGGGTGGTGGGCGACGAGCAGGTCGTGGTCTACGACTTCCAGGGGCAGTCGGCGAGGGAGTTCGCGAAGAAGTAGCGCCCTCTTGCTCTCCGGAAACCGATCGGTTTACGCTTCCCTTCACGGGAAACCGATCGGTTTCCTGTGTGGAGAACATGAGGGAGACCCCTATGACCGCCATCGAAGGTTCCGTCGCGCTGGTCACCGGCGGCAGCCGCGGCATCGGCCGGGCCCTGGTCGAGGCCCTGTACGAGCGAGGTGCCGAGAAGGTGTACGCCACCGCCCGCGACCCGCGCACCGTCACGCACCCCGACGCCGTGCCGCTCGCGCTGGAGGTCACCGACCCCGCGTCCGTCGCGGCGGCGGCCGAGCGGGCGCAGGACGTCACCCTGCTGATCAACAACGCGGGCGCGTCGGTGAACGCGAACTTCCTCGACTCGCCCGTCGAGGACGTCCGCCGCGAGTTTGAGACCAACTTCTACGGTCCGCTCCTGGTGACCCGGGCCTTCGTCCCCGTCATCGAGCGCAACGGCGGCGGCCACATCCTCAACCTGCACTCCGTGCTGTCGTGGATCGGCCTCGCCGGCTCCTACAGCGCGTCCAAGGCCGCCTTCTGGTCCCAGACCAACTCGCTGCGACTCGACCTGAAGCCGCGGGGCATCGAGGTCACCGGCCTGCATGTCGGGTACGTCGACACCGATCTGACCGCCGCCGTCGACGCTCCGAAGTCCACGGCCGAGAGTGTCGCGGCCCAGGCCCTCGACGGGATCGCGTCGGGTGCCTACGAGGTCCTGGCCGATGACATCTCCCGGCAGGTCAAGGCCGGGCTGGCGGCCGACCCTGCCGCTCTCTACCCGCAGCTCGCCGTCGCCTGATCACGCCCTCGGTCACACCGGCAGCAGCCGTGCCACCAGCGCGCTGAGCTGTCCGACATTGCGGCACTCGTGCATCTCGACCAGCTCGGCATAGAGCGGCGCGACGGAATCGCCCGTGCCCCACAGGGAGCGCTGCTCGGGGTTCAGCCAGTAGACGCGGCGCGCCCGTTCGGCGATCCGCCGTACGGCGGGCAGATTCGGGTCGCTCCGGTTCGTCCGGGCGTCACCGAGGACGAACACGGTCGTGCGCGGACCGACCGCGTCGCCGTAGATCTCGGCGAACTCGCCCAGCGCCGTGCCGTAGTCGCTGCTGTCGTGCCATCCGGTGAGGGTGGCCTCCGCCCCGATGCGGACGCTGAGCCCCTCCGGGTCCGCGGTGCCGTGCCGAAGGAGCGCGGTCACCTCGTCGATCCGGTTGACGAAGGCGAACACCCGCACCTTGCTGAACTGGTCGTGCAGTGCCTGGACCAGCAGCATCGTGAAGTCCGAGAAGCCGGACACCGACCCCGACACATCGCACAGCAGCACCAGTTCGGGCCGGGCCGGGCGGCGCCGGCGCAGCACCGGCTTCATCGGCACCCCGCCCGTCGACAGCGAACCGCGCAGGGTCCGCCGCAGGTCGATCGTGCCCCGGGAGGCGCGGCGGCGCCGGGCCGCGAGCCGGGTCGCGAGCTTGCGGGCGAGCGGCTGAACCGCCCTGCGCAGCTCGGCCAGCCGGGCCTTCCCGGCGAACAGGAAGTCGACCCGTTCGGCGGTCGGGGCCACCGCCCGCCGGGCGATCTCGTCCCGGTCGCGCCGCTCGGCGACCCGGCGCCGCGCCTCCGTGGCCACCAACGCGCGGAAAGCGTCGATCCGTCGCCGGATCTCGTCCTCCAGCAGCCGGTCGGCGAATCCCGAACTGCCGCCCTGTCCCCGCACGTTGTCGCGGACCCGGGCGAGCAGGGTCTGCGGGCGCAGCCGTTCGAGCGCCTGGTACGACGACCAGCCGTCCGACTCCGGCGAGGAGCCGTAGCCCCCGAAACCGTCGACCGCCTCGACCGCAAGCCGGCCCAGCAGCGCCTGGTCGTCGGCGGCGAGTGCCGCTGCCAGCCGGTCGCGCAGATCGTCCCGTCCGGCGGCCTTCTGCTCCGGGCCGCCGACGCCGCGCGGGAAGTACAGGTCGAAGACCGGGTCGAACACCTGCCGTTGCCCGGTGCCGTGCAGCAGCGTCGCCGCCAGCCCCTCGCGCAGCAGCTCCCGGTCCGTGAGGCCGAGCACCTCGATCGCCTGCCCCGCGTCGACCGTCTCGCCGGTGCCGATCCGGATGCCGTGCGCGCGCAGCGCCCCGACCAGGGACGTCAGCCGCTCCGCGACACCCGCGCTCGCCGGGGTGGTCACAGGGCGTCCAGGTCGAGCTTGGCGCTCGCCTTGAGGACGTCCTCCTGATGCTTGAGGAGCACGCCGAGGCTGGCCCGTACGACCGTCTCGTCCAGGGTGCCGGCGCCCAGCGCGAGCAGCGTGCGCGCCCAGTCGATGGTCTCGGCGACCGACGGCACCTTGCGCAGGTCCATCGCCCGCAGCGCGCCCACCACCCGGACGACCGAGCGGGCCAGTGCCTCGTCGAGCCCCGGCACCTTCAGCCGTACGATCCGGCGCTCCAACTCCTCGTCGGGGAAGCCGATGTGGAGGAAGAGGCAGCGGCGGCGCAGCGCCTCGGACAGCTCCCGGCTCGCGTTGGAGGTGAGGACGACGAAGGGGCGGCGCGTCGCCGTGATGGTGCCCAGTTCGGGCACGGTCACCTGGAAGTCGCTGAGCACCTCCAGGAGCAGGCCCTCCACCTCGACGTCCGCCTTGTCGGTCTCGTCGATCAGCAGCACCTTGGGGTCCTCGCCCCGGATGGCGGTCAGCAGTGGCCGGGTGAGCAGGAACTCCTCGCTGAAGATGTCCGTGCGCGTCTCGTCCCACGACTCGTCGCGGCCCGCGCTGATGCGCAGGAGCTGCTTGGCGTGGTTCCACTCGTACAGCGCCCGGGACTCGTCGACCCCCTCGTAGCACTGGAGGCGCACGAGCCGCGCGTCGGCGACCTCGGCGACGGCCTTGGCGAGCTCCGTCTTGCCGACCCCGGCCGGGCCCTCGACCAGCAGCGGCTTGCCCAGGCGGTCGGCGAGGAAGACGGTCGTGGCGACGGCGGGCGAGGCGAGATACCCGGTCTCGGCCAGACGTGCGGAGACGTCGTCGACGGATGTGAACAACGGGGCCTCCAGGTCAGCGGCGACGATCAGAGCACTATCTAAGCGCTTGTTCAGCCAGGATGTCACGGGGGTTCCGGGTACCGGAAGGTGGTAGACCGATCGGTTTCCCAGCGCCCCGGGGCGAGGTAGCCTCACCTCTATGGCCACCACAGACAAGGCGTCCACCCGGGACCGGCTGCTCGACGCGGCGGCCGAGATCTTCTACCGCGAGGGCGTCTCCGTCGGCGTGGAGGCGCTGTGCCGGAGCGCCGGGGTCTCGAAGCGGTCCATGTACCAGCTCTTCGCGAGCAAGGACGAGGTCCTGGCGGCGAGCCTGGCCCGGCTCCTCCCGGAGTACGAGGCACGGCTGGTGCCCGGCCCGCAGGAGGAGACCGGAACTCCGCGCGAGCGGATCCTGCATGTCTTCGAACGACTGGAGAAGGCCTCCGCCGAACCCGCCTACCAGGGCTGCCCCTATCTCGCCGCCCTGGTCGAGCTCAAGGATCCCGAGCACCCGGCGAGTGTGGTCGCCCGCGGAGCGAAGGAGTGGCTCCTGGGCTTCTTCCGCGCGCAGGCCGAGGAGGGCGGGGCCCGGGACCCGGAGCTGCTCGCCCGACAGCTCATGCTGGTCTTCGACGGGGCCGGAGCCCGGGCGGGGGCCGGGATCGAGACCCTGGACGGCCTGACCGCGGCGACCGTGACCGCGCTGCTGGACGCGTCCGGCATGCGGTGAGGGGACGGCCGCCGAAGCGACCGCCCCCCTCGCGGCCGCCGAAGCGACCGCCCCTCGCGACCGTCCTGTTCATCACGCCACCGCGACCGCCCCGACAGCCGGAGTGCGCAGCGTCCGCCGGGCCGTGACCAGGCTCGTGCCCAGCGTCACCACCGCCGCGACCGCGACGACCGCCGCGCCGATGCCGAAGAACTCGCCCGGCACCACCTCGTCGGTGCGCACCACGGTGAAGGGGACGACCCCCGCCAGCGCCGCCAGCGTGCCGAAGAACACCCCCGTGACCATCAGGATCAGCCCTTCGACCCCCACCAGCCCGAGCACCTGCCCCGGAGTGGCCCCCGCGAGGCGCTGCTGCCCGAACTCCCGGATCCGGTAACTGGTCGCCGCGTAGAGCGAGTTGACCAGCATGACGCACACGAAGACCACGATGATGCCGACGACCGTGAAGTTGAGCGTCTCGAGGGTCTTCGCGTCGACCGACTTCACCGCCCCCGAGGCCTCGATGGCATCGCTCTCCACCACCTGCATGGTCAGCGTCGCCGTGGCGACCGCCGTGAACAGGATCAGCGACATCAGGATCCCGGCGAGCTGCCCGGCCCGCTCGCGCAGATTGCGCACCGCCAGCCAGCCGCTCGCGCCGCTCAGCGGCAGCCGGTCCAGCACGACCGCCAGCAGCCGCGGCGCCCGCAGCGCGCACCCGACGGACAGCAGGATCGCCCCGTACGTCGGCGGCGCCATCAGCGCGGCGTCCGTCGCCGAGAACACGAACGTCGAGGTCGCCGACGCGGCACCGGCCACCAGAGCCGCGTAGGCGAGGAC
>NZ_JBHUQX010000473.1:0-6637 GCF_042674225.1 Streptomyces sp. NPDC056948 | reverse complement strand
AGCCCGCACAGCCCGAGCCGGTACAGCCCGAGGCGCCGGAGCCGCCGGCCCCCGTCGCCACCGTCCCCGCACCCCGCGACGGCGACGCCGAACTCGTTCAGAACGCCGACGACCTGGACACCCGGGCCGCCGACCAGGAAGACATGGCCGACCAGGCACGTCACGACGAAGAGAGCACGGCGCCAGTGGCAGAGGCACGACAGTCCACCGGTCCCGCCGCCCCCGCGTACGACGCCGCCGAGCGCGAGGCCGTACTGAAGGTCATGCGCGAACGCCGCGACATCCGCAACGGCTTCCGCAGCGACCCGATCCCGCACGAGGTGCTGCTCCGTGTCCTGGAGGCCGCCCACCACGCGCCCTCCGTCGGCCACTCGCAGCCCTGGGACTTCGTCGTCATCCGCTCCGCCGACACCCGGCGCGCGATGCACGAACTGGCGATGCGTCAGCGCGACGCCTACGCGAAGTCCCTCCCCAAGGGCCGGGCCAAGCAGTTCAAGGAACTGAAGATCGAGGCCATCCTCGACACCCCGGTGAACATCGTCGTCACCGCCGACCCGACCCGCGGCGGCCGCCACACCCTCGGCCGTCACACCCAGCCCCAGATGGCGCCGTACTCGGCGGCCCTGGCCGTGGAGAACCTCTGGCTCGCCGCCCGCGCCGAAGGCCTCGGCGTCGGCTGGGTCAGCTTCTTCGACGAGCGCGAGATGGTCCGCGCCCTCGGCCTGCCCGAGCACCTCGAAATCATCGCCTATCTGTGCGTCGGTTACGTCGACGAGTTCCCGGACGAGCCCGAGCTGTTGCAGGCGGGCTGGTCCAAGCGCCGCCCGCTGTCCTGGGTCGTGCACGAGGAGACGTACGGCCGCCGCGCACTTCCCGGAGAGGAACCGCACGACCTGCTCGCCGAGACCGTCGCGCAGATCCGCCCGCTGGACGCCAAGGCGCTCGGCGAGGCGTGGGAGCGCCAGAAGCGCATGACCAAGCCGGCCGGTGCGCTGGGCATGCTGGAGATCATCTCCGCGCAGCTCTCCGGCCTGTCCCGCCAGTGCCCGCCGCCCATCCCGGAGCCCGCGGCCGTCGCGATCTTCGCCGGCGACCACGGTGTGCACGCGCAGGGGGTCACCCCCTGGCCGCAGGAGGTCACGGCCCAGATGGTGGCCAACTTCCTCGGCGGCGGCGCCGTCTGCAACGCCTTCGCCACCCAGGTGGGCGCCGAGGTCTGCATCGTCGACGTGGGCGTCGCCGCCGACCTCCCGGCCACCCCGGGACTGCTGCCCCGCAAGGTCCGGGCCGGTACGTCCGACCTGACCACCGGGCCCGCGATGACCCGCGAGGAGGCCAAGCAGGCCATCGAGGTCGGCATCGAGACCGCCCGCGACCTGGTCGCCGCCGGCAACAAGGCCCTGCTCACCGGCGAGATGGGCATCGCGAACACGACCGCGTCCGCCGCCCTGATCTCCGTCTTCACGGGTGCGGAACCGGCCGAGGTCACGGGCCGGGGCACCGGCATCAACGACGAGACCCTCGCCCGCAAGACGGAGGTCGTCCGCCGGGCGCTGGAGCTCCACCAGCCGGATCCGGCCGACCCGATCGGTGTGCTCGCCGCGATCGGCGGCTTCGAACACGCCGCCATCGTCGGCCTCCTCCTCGGCGGCGCCTCCCTGCGTACGCCGGTGATCCTGGACGGCGTCAGCGCCGGCGCCGCCGCCCTGGTGGCCCGCGCCATCGCCCCCGAGGTCCTGGCCGCCTGCATCGCCGGTCACCGCAGCGCCGAGCCGGGCCATGTCGCGGCCCTCAACAAGCTGGGCCTGCGCCCCTTGGTCGACCTCGACCTCCGCCTGGGCGAGGGCACGGGCGCCCTCCTGGCCCTGCCGCTGGTGCAGAGCACGGCCCGGGCGATGCACGAGGTGGCGACGTTCGATTCGGCGGGAGTCACTGAGAAGTAGGTGCTGAGGGCCGGCCATGGTGCTCAGCCACTGGACCACCGGAGCCGTCCTGACTCCTGCCCATTAAAATTCGCACGTCAGGGCTATCGCACCGCCGTCAACAGGAGCCGCACCCCCATGGCCGAACACCCCGCCTACCCCGTAGGCCTCCGCCTCACCGGCCGCCGCGTGGTCGTTCTCGGCGGCGGCCAGGTCGCCCAGCGCCGCCTTCCGGCACTGATCGCAGCAGGTGCGGACATCTTCCTCGTGTCCCCCCGGGCCACCGCCTCCGTCGAAGCCATGGCGGACGCCGGCGAGATCACCTGGCATAGGCGCCGCTATGAGGAAGGCGACCTCGAGAACGCCTGGTACGCCCTCATCGCCACCGGTGACACGGAGGCGAACACCCGGGCCTCCGCCGAAGCGGAGCGCCGCCGCGTCTGGTGCGTCCGCTCCGACGACGCCGACGAGGCGACGGCCTGGACCCCGGCCACCGGCCACAGCGAGGGCGTCACGGTCGCCGTCCTCACCACGGACGCCAAGGGGCGCGACCCCCGCCACACCGCCGCCATCCGCGACGCGGTCGTGGAGGGCCTGCGCGACGGCACGCTCGTCGCCCCGCACCACCGCACCCGTACGCCCGGAGTCGCCCTGGTCGGCGGCGGCCCCGGCGACCCGGACCTGATCACGGTCCGCGGCCGCCGCCTGCTCGCCGAGGCGGACGTCGTCATCGCGGACCGCCTCGGCCCGCGCGACCTCCTCGCCGAACTCCCGCCCCATGTCGAGGTGATCGACGCGGCGAAGATCCCCTACGGTCGCTTCATGGCCCAGGAGGCCATCAACAGCGCGCTGATCGAGCACGCGAAGCAGGGCAAGTCGGTCGTCCGCCTGAAGGGCGGCGACCCCTACGTCTTCGGCCGCGGCATGGAGGAGCTCCAGGCCCTCGCCGAGGTCGGCATCCCGTGCACGGTCGTCCCCGGGATCTCCAGCTCGATCTCGGTCCCGAGCGCGGCCGGTATCCCGGTCACCCACCGCGGCGTCGCCCATGAGTTCACCGTGGTCAGCGGCCATGTCGCGCCCGACGACGAGCGTTCCCTGGTCGACTGGCCGTCCCTGGCCAGGCTGACCGGCACGCTGGTGATCCTGATGGGCGTCGACAAGATCGGAAAGATCGCCGAGACACTCGTCGCGCACGGAAAGCCGGCCGACACCCCCGTCGCCCTCGTCCAGGAAGGCACGACGGCCGCTCAGCGCCGGGTCGACGCGACCCTCGCGACGGTCGGGGAGACGGTCCGTACCGAGGACGTGAAGCCCCCGGCGGTCATCGTCATCGGCGAGGTCGTGAAGGTCGGACCCACGGCCTCCGCGCCCCGCGAGTAACCCCGGGTAACACAAACCGTACCGAGCCGTTGGCACCGCACCCAGGACAAGGCAGTATCACCCTGTGGCCGATCTCATCACCGTCGAGGATCCCGACGACCCGCGCCTCTCCGACTACACCGGCCTGACCGACGTGGAACTGCGCCGCAAGCGCGAACCCGCCGAGGGCCTCTTCATCGCCGAGGGCGAGAAGGTCATCAGAAGGGCCAAGGAAGCGGGCTACGAGATGCGGTCCATGCTGCTCTCGGCCAAGTGGGTCGACGTCATGCGCGACGTCATCGACGAGCTCCCGGCCCCGGTCTACGCGGTCAGCCCGGAGCTCGCCGAGCAGGTCACCGGCTACCACGTGCACCGGGGCGCGCTCGCCTCCATGCAGCGCAAGCCCCTGCCCACGGCGGCCGACCTCCTGAGGACCACCCGCCGCGTCGTGATCATGGAGTCGGTCAACGACCACACCAACATCGGCGCGATCTTCCGCTCGGCCGCCGCCCTCGGCATGGACGCGGTCCTGCTCTCCCCGGACTGCGCCGACCCCCTCTACCGCCGCAGCGTGAAGGTCTCCATGGGCGCGGTCTTCTCCGTCCCGTACGCCCGGCTGGACACCTGGCCCAAAGGCCTGGAGTCGGTCCGCGAGGCCGGCTTCACGCTTCTCGCCCTCACCCCCGACGAGAAGGCCCGGCCCCTCGACGAGGCCGCCCCGCACACCATGGACCGCGTGGCCCTGATGCTCGGCGCCGAGGGCGATGGCCTGTCCACCCAGGCCCTGGTCGCCGCCGACGAGTGGGTCCGCATCCCCATGTCCCACGGCGTCGACTCCCTCAACGTGGGCGCGGCAGCGGCCGTGGCCTTCTACGCCGTGGCCACCGGCCGTCCCCAGGTCTAGGGACAGCGGCAAGACCGGGCCGGGCGAGGCCGCCGAGGCCCGTCAGCTACGAGTCCTACCGTCCGGCCGGGTGGGAACGTCGTCCAGCGGCTGCGACCGATGGACCTGCTGCTCCCGTACGCCGCCTCCGTCGCCGCCGAGTCCCCGCGCCGGGCCCTGACAGCCCTGCACCAGGGCGATGCCGATCGCCACCAGCAGCGTGACCACGACGAACACGAACAGCCGCTGCCGCAGCAACCGTGGATTGGCGGGCCGCAGCCCGGTCCCCGTCCTGGACGGACGCCCGGTACCGCTGTGCGGGGCGGGGCGACTGCCGCTGCCCGACCGGGTCCCGTTGCGCCCGGTGGGCGTCGGCCGCCCCCCGGACCGCGCCGACGCGCCGCGGCCGCGCGCCGGAGTCCTGCCCCGGTTCGCGCCACCCGCCTGCCGGTTTCCGTTCCCGCTTCCCGCAGGCCGCGCTCCGCCCCGGGCACCGGCTCCGCCGTGGGAAGCCGTACCGTCCGCGGACGGAACCCCGTCCCGGGACGGGGAGGAACCCCGCGGTGGGGGAGTGCCCCGGCCCCGCTGCGCGCCGGCCGGGCCCGAACCTTGCTGTCCCTGCGGACGCCGGGTCCGCTCGGGGTAGGTGTCGACGGGCCGCTCGGTCTCGGCGCCGCGCGGCGCGGGCGGCCGTACCCCGGCGAGGTCCTGTGCCTCCCGGGCCGCGATCTCCTTGAGCCGCAGCGACAGTTGGAGCGTGCTGGGCCGCTCCTCGGGGTCCTTCGCCAGGCAGGCCCGGACGAGCGGAGCCAGCGCGTCGGGCACGCCGTGAAGCTGCGCCTCCTCGTGCACGACGCGGTACAGCATCACCTCGGAACTGCCGTGCCCGAACGGTGAGTCGCCCATCGAGGAGTACGCGAGCGTGGCCCCGAGCGAGAAGACGTCCGTGGCCGGGGTGACGGTCGCCCCGCGCACCTGCTCCGGTGCGAGGAAGCCCGGCGAGCCGACCGCGGTGCCGACGTGGGTGAGCGTCGAGGCACCCGTGGCCCAGGCGATGCCGAAGTCGATGATCCGCGGCCCCTTCGGGGACAGCAGGATGTTGGACGGCTTCAGGTCCCGGTGCACGACACCGGCCTCGTGCACGGCGACCAGGCCCTCCGAGAGGGCCGCCCCGACGGCCGCGACATCGGCGGCGCAGAGCGGTCCCTCGGCGGCGATCTTGTCGTGCAGGGAGGGTCCGGGTACGTACTGCGTGGCGAACCAGGGCCGGTCCGCTTCGAGGTCCGCGGCCACGAGCCGGGCCGTGCAGCCGCCGCGGATCCGCCGAGCCGCCGAGACCTCACGTGCGAAGCGTGAGCGGAACTCCTGATCCTCCGCCAGGTCAGGGCGGATGACCTTGAGCGCGACCCGTTGCCCCTTCTTGTCGGAGCCCAGGTAGACCACGCCCATCCCGCCCGCGCCGAGCCGTCTGTGAAGCCTGAACGAGCCGACGACGCGCGGGTCCTCGCGCCTCAGGCGCATCATCGCCATGTTCATCCCCGCTGCCCGGTCCTGTGACGAGCCACAGCTTACGTTTCCACGGCCGCCCACGCGCAGAGGCCGCGCCCTCTCGGACCGATGGATTGTCAGTGGTGGGTGGGAGACTTGAAGTGTGGTCAGGGGGCGTGCGGACAGGCCGTGTTCGCGCGGGGGTCAGCCTCAACCACCTGCCACGGAAGGGGGATTGGACCCGTGAAGGGTGACCGTGTGGAGATAGTCGTGGACGCCGGTGACACGACGCGCACGTACGAGGTGGTAGCGAGCAGGGCGGGCCGCAGGGTGGAGACGGCGGTGCGCCGAGGTGTCGTGGAAGTGAGCGAAGTCACGCGAAGCGGGACAGTCGTGCGTACGGCCCGCTTCATGGCGAACCGGGTGCTGGCGCTGGTGGAACAGCCGATTCCGCGAGAGGAAAGCTCGGACAAAGCGGGGTGAGCCAGGCATCCCTTCGGGGAAGACCCTGAGACCCTGCTCTCCGTCTCCACCCAGGGGAGTACATCGCAGGTGGCGGCTCATCCTCCGGGAGGCCCGGCAATCGGTACGAGGGCATGACGCCCGGGGAGGCCCCGACACCTAGATTTGAGGTCAAGCGGCGGGTGTAGCACTCGTCCCCCGAGGTCAGACGCCCGCCGCTGCCAAACGACAACTGAGAACGGTCAGGAGAGGGACCATGGCCCACACGGCACCGCGGACGCTGGTCCGCACGCGGGAGCGATTCACGCTCCGGCCCCGCCGCACGGGCCGCCGCCACCCCTTGGTGGCGACGGTGATGGCCCTTCCCCTGGCGGTCCTGCTCCTCCTCGTCTTCGACGGGTGGGAGACAGTGGCCACACAGGCGTCGTCCGTGGGAGAGATGCTGGGGCGCTGAGCGGCGACCCCAGGCCCGGAAGAGCGGTCCGGGCGGGGACATCCACCCATGAAACCCCGTGGGGACGGG
>NZ_JBHUQX010000472.1:0-6655 GCF_042674225.1 Streptomyces sp. NPDC056948 | reverse complement strand
GCCGAAGAGCCGGAGCAGCCGCTCGGCGAGGGCGACGGTGGGCTCGGCCATGAAGAAGTTGGAGACGTGGCCGAGGGAGCCGATCTGCCGGCTCACGGCCTCGACGATCGCCGGGTGGGCGTGGCCGAGGGCATTGGTCGCGATGCCGCCGACGAAGTCGAGGTAGGAGTTGCCCTCGGCGTCCCGGACGCGGCTGCCCTCGCCGCTCACCAGGGGCAGCAGCGGCGTGCCGTAGTTGTTCATGAGCGCGCCCTGCCACCGCGCGGTCAGTTCCCCATTGCTCATGACTCCCCCTGTTCGCCCGGTCCCCCGGGCTTCTCGTCGGGCACGACCATCGTGCCGATGCCCTCGTCGGTGAAGATCTCCAGCAGGATCGAGTGCTGGACCCGCCCGTCGATGACACGGGCGGTGGTGACGCCGCCCCGTACGGCGTGCAGGCAGCCCTCCATCTTCGGCACCATGCCGGAGGACAGGTCCGGCAGGAGCCGCTCCAGCTCGGAGGCCGTGAGGCGGCTGATCACCTCGTCGCTGTTCGGCCAGTCCTCGTAGAGTCCCTCGACGTCCGTGAGGACCATGAGTGTTTCGGCGCCCAGTGCGGCAGCGAGTGCCGAAGCCGCCGTATCGGCATTGACGTTGTAGACATGCCCGTCGTCCTGGGAGCGGGCGATCGAGGAGACGACCGGGATCCGGCCGTCGGCGAGCAGGGCCTCGATGGCGCCCGTGTCGATCGCGGTGATCTCGCCTACCCGGCCGATGTCGACGAGTTCCCCGTCGATCTCGGGCTGGTGCTTGGTGGCGGAGATGGTGTGGGCGTCCTCGCCGGTCAGGCCGACGGCCAGCGGGCCGTGCTGGTTGAGCAGCCCGACCAGCTCGCGCTGGACCTGACCGGCCAGCACCATGCGGACCACGTCCATGGCGTCCTCGGTGGTCACCCGCAGGCCCGCCTTGAACTCGCTGACGATGCCGTGCTGGTCGAGGGCGGCACTGATCTGCGGGCCGCCGCCGTGCACCACGACGGGCTTGAGGCCGGCGTGGTGCAGGAACACCACGTCCTGGGCGAAGGCGGCCTTCAGGTCCTCGTCGATCATGGCGTTGCCGCCGAACTTGATGACGACGGTCTTGCCGTTGTGCCTGACCAGCCACGGCAGCGCCTCGATGAGGATCTGCGCCTTGGGCAGGGCGGTGTGCTTACGCGTGACGCTCATGAGGAGTAGGCGCTGTTCTCGTGGACGTAGTCGGCGGTGAGGTCGTTGGTCCAGATGGTGGCCGTCTCGGACCCGGCGGCGAGGTCGGCGACGATGTGCACCTCGCGGTAGCGCATGTCGACCTTGTCGCGGTCCTCGCCGACGCCGCCGTTCTTGCAGACCCAGACGCCGTTGATGGCGACGTTGAGCCGGTCGGGCCCGAACTCGGCCTTGGTGGTGCCGATCGCGGAGAGCACGCGGCCCCAGTTGGGGTCCTCACCGTGGATGGCGCACTTGAGGAGGTTGTTGCGGGCGATGGAGCGGCCCACCTCGACGGCGTCGTCCTCGGTCGCGGCGTTGATCACCTCGACCTTGATGTCCTTGCTTGCGCCCTCGGCGTCCCGGATGAGCTGCTGACCGAGGTCGTCGCAGACCTGCCGTACGGCCTCGGCGAACTCCTCGTACCCGGGGGTGACTTCGGCGGCGCCGGAGGCGAGCAGCAGCACGGTGTCGTTCGTGGACATGCAGCCGTCGGAGTCGACCCGGTCGAAGGTCGTCCGGGTGGCCGCCCGCAGGGCCTTGTCCAGGACCGCGTCGTCCAGGTCCGCGTCGGTGGTGAGGACGACGAGCATGGTGGCGAGGCCGGGGGCGAGCATGCCCGCGCCCTTGGCCATGCCGCCGACGGTCCAGCCGTCCTTGGTCACGACGGACGTCTTGTGGACGGTGTCGGTGGTCTTGATGGCGATCGCGGCCTTCTCACCGCCATGCTCGGAGAGCTGGGCGGCGGCTGTCTCGACGCCCGGGAGCAGCTTGTCCATCGGCAGGAGGAGGCCGATGAGGCCGGTCGAGCAGACGGCGACCTCGATGGCACCGCGGCCGAGCACCTCGGCTGCCTTCTCGGCCGTGGCGTGCGCGTCCTGGAAGCCCTTCGGACCCGTACAGGCGTTGGCGCCACCGGAGTTGAGGACGACGGCGGACACCTGGCCGCTCTTCAGCACCTGCTCGGACCACAGGACCGGCGCGGCCTTCACACGGTTGGCGGTGAAGACGCCTGCGGCGGCGCGGCGGGGGCCGGTGTTGACCACGAGGGCCAGGTCGGGGTTGCCGTTCTCCTTGATCCCGGCGGCGATCCCGGCCGCCGTGAATCCCTGTGCTGCCGTCACACTCACGGCGCAACTCCGATCGTCGTCAGTCCCGTGGTCTCGTCGAGACCGAGGGCGATGTTCATGCTCTGGACGGCACCGCCCGCGGTGCCCTTGGTGAGATTGTCGATGGCGCTGATCACGATGATCCGTCCGGCGGCCGCGTCGTACGCGACCTGCACCTGAACGGCGTTCGAACCGTAGACGGACGCCGTGGCGGGCCACTGTCCCTCGGGGAGCAGGTGCACGAAGGGCTCGTCGGCGTAGGCCTTCTCGTAGGCGGCGCGCACGGACTCGGCCGTGACGCCCTCCTTCGCGGCAGCGCTGCATGTGGCGAGGATCCCGCGCGGCATCGGCGCCAGGGTGGGCGTGAACGACACGGAGACCGGCTCGCCGGCGGCCGCGCTGAGGTTCTGGGTGATCTCGGGCGTGTGCCGGTGCCCGCCGCCGACGCCGTACGGGGTCATCGACCCCATGACCTCGCTGCCCAGCAGGTGGGGCTTGGGCGCCTTGCCCGCGCCGGAGGTGCCGGAGGCGGCGACGATCACGGCCTCGTTCCCGGCGAGTCCGGCGGCGTACGCCGGGAAGAGGGCCAGGGAGACGGCGGTCGGGTAGCAACCGGGCACCGCGATGCGCTTGGACCCCTCCAGCGCGGAGCGGGCACCCGGCAGTTCGGGAAGGCCGTAGGGCCAGGTTCCGGCGTGCGGCGAGCCGTAGAACTTCTCCCAGGCGGCGGCGTCCGTCAGCCGGAAGTCCGCGCCCATGTCGACCACCAGCACGTCGGGGCCGAGCCGCTCGGCGACGGCGGCGGACTGCCCGTGCGGCAGTGCGAGGAAGACGACGTCGTGACCGGCGAGGACCTCGGGGGTGGTCTCCTGGAGCACTCGCCCGGCCAGGGGCAGCAGATGCGGCTGGAGCGCACCGAGCTTCTGCCCCGCGTTGGAGTTGCCGGTGAGGGCGCCGATCTCTACCTCGGGGTGGGCCAGCAGCAGACGCAGCAGTTCCCCGCCCGCGTATCCACTCGCTCCGGCCACTGCCGCACGTACCGCCATGGAACCTCCTCCTTAGAGGGCATGACTATACGTTGCGCCGCAGTTTTATGCAACGCAGTGGAACCGGTATGCAGATCATGACCGCTCAAGCCGCGCTGTGGGGCTCCGTGGCCGGAACAAGGCGTATGGGGCCGTACCCGACGTGGGTATGTTGCGGCCACCACGGGGGATGCCCGCGGTGTCCACGGGGATGGCTCGCATGGCCCTGCGCATTCACTTCACCGACGACGACCTCAGCCGCATCAGGTTCGCCCAGGCGCCCGACCCGATGTGGGAAGCCCTGCAGAGCATGCACATGCTCCAGACCCGGGACGGCTGGGCGGTCTTCGGCCGCTGGCGGGCCCGGGTCCGCCCGGCCCTCGGCGCTCCCGAACGCCAGTTGCTGCGCCTGGCCCCGCCGGTCGGCTACTCGCCGGACTTCCTCACGCCCGCCGCCGGCGAGGGAGGTCTGGAGCCGGGGATCGACGCCCTGCTGTCCACGCCCCGCGCGCGATTACGCCACGACCTGCTCGAACTCTCGGCCGACGGGCGCAGGCTCCCGCCATGGGGCCGGGCTCTGGCGGACGGCGACGGGGCGGCGGTCCACCATCTGGGGCGGACGCTGCGGACCTACGTCAGGGCCGGTCTGGCGCCCTACTGGGATCATGTCCGCGCCCGCTTCGAGGCCGAACGCGCCCTGCGCACCCGGACGCCGGGCGCCGGGAACCTGCTCGGCGCGCTGCACCCCGAACTCCACTGGCGGCCCCCGGTACTGACGGTGGGCGGGCTGCGCGTGGAGCGGGACGTGCATCTGCGGGGGCGCGGACTGCTGGTGCTGCCGTCCTACTTCTGCTGGCGCTATCCGACCGTGCTGAAGGATGCCGCGCTGCCCCCGGTCGTCGTCTATCCCATGACGCACCAGGGCGCCCTGAACCCGGCCGACCCGGCGGCCGGCGACACCCGGGCGCCGTCGCGGTCGCTGGTCGCGCTCCTGGGGCGGACCCGGGCGGAGATCCTCCGCCACGCCTCGGAGAACGGCGCCACGACCACGGAGCTGGCCCACGGCACCGGCGTCTCCGTCGCCACCGCCAGCTACCACGCCTCCGTACTGCGGGACGCGGGCCTGCTCAGCACCCACCGGCTGGGCAACGCCGTTCTGCACACCACCACCCCGCTCGGGGCCGCCCTGCTGGAGGGGCGCCACGGCTCGGCCGTTTGACGCCCCAGCGGACGAGGGCCTTTCGAAGGCGCTCTAAAGGCGGTGCGCCGGATCCGCCCCGCTGCCCAGACTCTGCCTCAGCGATGTCGACCGCCGGGCGGACAAAGGGGATGCTGCCATGGAGAAACCGGAACCGCGCTGGGTGCTCGCCTTCGACGGGTCGTGCGCGACCTGCCGCAAGATCTCCAGCGCCGTCTCCCACGCCTGCGACGGCAAGCTCGAGGTGCTGCCGCTGGACGACACCCGGGTACGGGACTGGCGCGAGCAGGCCTACGGCTCGGACGCCCCCTGGGCTCCGACCCTGCTGCGGGCGGGCACCGGCCGGGTGCGGGCCTGGACCGGGGCGGCGATGACGCCGCCGCTTCTGCGGCGGCTCGGCCCGCGCTCCACGCTGCGTGTCCTGCGTGCCCTGGGCGACCTGCGCCGGGCGGACGCCCAGCACACCGCCGACCGTCCGGTCACGGGGCGGACCCTCCGGCGGGCGCAGTTCCTGCGGGCCGGGGCCGGTCTGGTGGTGGCGGCCGGTGTGATCATGCGCGGCAGCACTCCCGCCTTCGCCGAGAACGAGCACGAGGCGGCCCGCCGCTGGGTGCTCGCCCACCGCGGCGCGCTGCCCACCACCTACGACGACGTGGTCGCGCACCCGCTGAGCCATCGGCGCGCGATCCACGAGGCGCTGCCGCCGAAGGCCCGCAGCGGACTGTGGGCCGAGCATCTGCGGCGCTTCGATGCCGGCCGCCCGGAGCTGAGCCCGGCGCAGCGGCGGATCCTGGACCGGGCCCTGGCCGTCGCCTCCGACCCGGCGACCTTCGAGGGCGAGCCGCCCGCCGAGGTCGCGGAGCTCGGCCGGGCGGCCCGCGAGGCCTTCGGCCCGGACGGGGCGCGGGCGATGCTGGCGGTGCTGGGCCCGGCGTCCGAGGCGGCGCCGCCCCCGCCCAACTGCGAGTGCAACCGGATCGACGTGTACTGCGGCTGGGACGGCGACTGCATCGACAACGGCTGCCGCCACACGAGCGCGGGCTGCGGAAGTCTCTACATCTATCCGTGCAACGGACTCTGCTTCAACTGACCACGGCGACCGCGTCGCCGGGCGGCGACGCGGAGGACGGGAGTGTTCTCCATGCGTGAATCCGGCGTGCGCTGGATGCTGGCCTTCGACAGTTCGTGCGGGGCCTGTCGCACCATCTCGTCGATCGTGTACGAGGCGTGCGACGGCAAGCTGGAAGTGGTGCCGCTCGGGCGTCAGGACGTCCGCGACCTGCGCGAGCGGGCGCTGGGCCCGGACGCGCCCTGGGTGCCCACGCTGCTGGCCGTGCGCGGGGGCGAGGGTGCCGGGCCGGACACTCGGGTGCGTGCCTGGACGGGTGCCGCGCTCGCCGTGCCGCTGGCCCGGCGGCTGGGACCGCGTTCCTCGGTGAAGGTGCTGCGTGCCCTGGGACAGGCGCGCGCCGAGGGCACGACGGGCCGGGGCAGGCTGGGGCGTGCCGAGTTCCTGCGCCTGGGCGGAGGCCTCGCGGTCGCCGCGGCCGTGCTGGTGAAGGGCACGACCCCGGCGTTCGCGCAGGACAAGGACGCGGCGGCGGCCCAGGAATGGGTGGGCCGGAACGCCGACCGGCTGCCGACCCGCTACGACGACGTGGCCGCCCTGCCGGTCGCCCATCGGCGGGCGGTGTTCCAGTCGCTGCCCGCCGAGGCACGCAGCGCGCTGTGGGTCGAGCACATCGACAGGTGGCGGTCCGCCCACCCCGGCCTGACGCCCGCTCAGGCCAGGGTGGTGGACCGGGCCCGGGCCGCGGCGTCGGACGTGTCGACGTTCCAGTTCGAGCGGGGCCGCCGGGGCACCGAGGAGATGCGCCGTATCGACGCCGACGCCCGTGCCGCCTTCGAGCCGGCCGCGTCGAACGCGCTGCTGGCCACCCTGGGACCGGTCGAGGCCACCGCGCTGCCGGACTGCGAGTGCAACACCTACAGCGACAAGTGCTGGGGCAGCTCCTGCATCTGGGTGGAGAACTCGTGCGTGCGCTCCGACAGCGGATGCGGATCGCTGTGGACGTGGTCCTGCAACGGGCTCTGCTACGG
>NZ_JBHUQX010000471.1:0-6677 GCF_042674225.1 Streptomyces sp. NPDC056948 | reverse complement strand
GTGCGGGCGTGGCGATCACCGAGCCCGTGCCGCTGTACATGACCGAGGCGAGCGGCCTGGTCGACAGGACACCCGCGGAGTTCAGCGAGGCGATCGAGGAGGGTGACGACGTCGCCCCGCGGATCCTCCGGGAAAACTTGGCGCTGTTCAGCGGCAGGAAGGTAAAGGCCCTCGTCTACAACGAGCAGACCTCCGGCCCGGAGACCGAGAAGACCGAGCGGGCGGCCAAAGCGGCCGGCATCCCCGTCGTGCCCGTGACCGAGACTCTGCCGAAGGGCAAGGACTACCTCGGCTGGATGACGGCCAACGTCGACGCGCTCGCGGGCGCACTGGCCGAGTGACCCCGATATCCGGGCAGGACGGCGTTCCTGTCATCAGTCTGCGCGGCGCGGCCCTGTCGTACGGCGCCCGTGAGGTGTGGAGCGGCCTCGATCTCGATGTGCGGGCCGGGGAGTTCCTGGCCGTGCTGGGGCCGAACGGTGCGGGCAAGACCAGTTTCGTACGGGCGCTGCTGGGCCGCAGGCCGCTGTCCGCCGGGACGCTGACCGTCCTCGGCCGCCCGGCGCGCGACGCCGCCCGGGAGATCGGCTACGTCCCGCAGCAGGCAGCGCTGTCCGCCCAGGCCATGCTGCGCGCCCGGGACCTCGTACGGTTCGGCATCGACGGGCACCGCTTCGGGCCACGGCTGCGCACCGGCGGGGTCCGCCGCCGGGTGGACGAGATTCTCGAGGCGGTCGGGGCGTCGGCCTACGCCGATGTCCCGCTCGGGATGCTGTCCGGCGGCGAACGGCAACGCGTCCGCATCGGGCAGGCCCTGGCCACCGACCCGCGGATCCTGCTGTGCGACGAGCCGCTGCTGTCGCTCGATCTGCACCACCAGCGAGCCGTCACCGAGCTGATCGACACCCGGCGCCGCGCCCACGGCACGGCGGTGGTCTTCGTGACGCACGAGATCAACCCGGTGCTGGGGCCGGCCGACCGGGTGCTGTACCTGGCCCCCGGCGGCCACCGCGTCGGCACCCCGGACGAGGTGCTGACCTCCGAGTCGCTGTCCCGGCTGTACGGCACGCAGGTCGACGTCGTACGGGTGCGCGGCCGGGTGGTGGTTGCGGGCGCGCCCGACGAACCGGCGCACCATCCCGAGCCGTCGGACGAGACGGACGGAGTGCGCGCATGACGCTCGCCGCCGGGATCTGGCACCAGATCTTCGACTTCACCGACTACGGCGAACTCCTCGCCCTGGTCCGCAACTCCCTCGTCGCGGGCGTGGCGCTGGGGCTCGTGGGCGGGCTGGCCGGGGTGTTCGTGCTGATGCGGGACCTGCCGTTCGCGGTGCACGGCATCAGCGAACTGTCCTTCGCGGGCGCCTCGGCGGCACTGCTGCTGGGCGCGAACATCGTGGCGGGCTCGATCGCCGGCTCGCTCCTCGCGGCCGGGGCCATCGGGGTACTGGGGACACGGGCCCGGGACCGCAACTCGGTGATCGGCATCATCATGCCGTTCGGGCTGGGCCTGGGCGTGCTCTTCCTGGCCCTCTACAAGGGCCGGGCGGCCAATAAGTTCGGGCTGCTCACCGGGCAGATCGTGGCCGTGGACACCCCGCAGATGTCGTGGCTGCTCGGCACGTCCGTGCTGGTGCTCATCGCCCTGGCGGTCATGTGGCGTCCGCTCGCCTTCGCCAGCGCCGATCCGGATGTGGCGCAGGCGCGCGGGGTGCCGGTGCGGGCGCTGTCCTTCGCGTTCATGCTGGTGCTCGGGCTCGCGGTCGCCCTGTCGGTGCAGGTCGTCGGCGCGCTGCTGGTGCTCACGCTGGTCGTCACCCCGGCCGCTGCCGCCGCCCGCGTCACCGCGTCGCCGGTGCTGCTGCCCGTGCTGAGCGTGCTGTTCGCCGTGGCCTCGATCGAGGGCGGCATCCTGCTCGCGCTGGGCAGCAGCATCCCCATCAGCCCCTACGTCACGACGATCTCGTTCGCCATCTACGCGGTGTGCCGGGTGGCCGGTCGGCGGCTCAGCGTTCGAAGACCACCTGCCCGTCGAACACGGTGAGATCCACCCGCACTTCGGTGATCTCGTGCGGGTCGAGGCCCAGCAGCGGCCGGTCCAGGACGCACAGGTCGGCGGCCCGGCCCGGTTCTACGGTGCCCTTGAAGTCGTCGGCGAAGTCCTGCCAGGCGGCGGTGGCCGTGTAGGCGCGCAGGGCGTCGGCGAGCGGCACGCACTGTTCGGGGCCGCTGGGCCGGCCGCTGGCCTTGGACTCGCGCAGCATCATCGAGGCCACGCCCTGCCGCCAGTCAGGCTCGGTGATCGGGGCGTCGGAGCTGGCGCAGACCCGCACTCCGGCGTCGAGCGCGGAGCGCACCGGCCACTGGTAGGCGGAGCGTTCGGGGCCCACGACCTCGTCCATCAGGTCGGAGATGGTCCATTTGATGGCGGGGTTCATGTTGACGCCGTAGCCGTGTGCGGCGAGCTTGGCCAGGCTGCCGGGGCTGATGAAGTCGCCGTGGATGACGTAGTGGCGGGCGTCGGGGCGGGGCGCCGCCGTCTCGGCGGCGACGAAGGCGTCCACGACCGTGTCGATGGCCCGGTCGCCGGTGACGTGCACGCCGAGCTGGAAACCGGCCTCGTGGGCGACCCGGATCATCTCGCGCAGTTCGTCCGCCTGGAGCGCGGGGGTGTCGCCGTGCACGCACAGGGCGCCGTGACCGCCTTCCGGGTAGGGCTCGCTCATCCATGCCGTGCGGTTGGGCGGTACGCCGTCGCCGAAGACCTTGACGCCGATGGCCCGCAGCAGCCGGGGGTCGGCCGACTCGGGGCGGCGCAGTTCGGCCAGGCCCTTGCGGACGTCGGCGGCGGAGCCGCCCATGGGGGCGGGCAGGAGCAGGACGCTGACCCGGGCCTGGAGTTCGCCGCTCGCCGCGAGTTCGGCGTACGCGGTCCAGTTCTCGGTGCTCAGGCCGCCGAACAGGGTTCCGGCGCCGCCGGGGCCGAGGCCCGGCTCAGTGTAGCTGGTGATGCCGCGCGCGTGCAGCTCGCTGATCACGCCCTGGATGGCCTGGCGGCGCTGGGCGACGGTGGGGGCGGGCAGCTCGGCCTGGACGAGCCGCCCGGCGGCCTCGCGCAGGATGCCGGTCGGCCGGCCGTCGGGGTCGTGGTCGATGACGCCGCCGGGCGGGGGCTCGGTGTCCGCGTCGATGCCGCAGCGGCGCAGTGCCTCGGAGTTGGCCCACACCATGTGCGAGGAGAAGTCGGTCAGACAGACCGGGTGGTGCGGCGCCACCGCGTCCAGGTCACGGCGGTGCGGGAAGCGGCCCGGATCGGCCAGGCACTCGGCGAGATAGCCGGGGTCCCAGCCCAGGCCGACGATCCAGTCGCCGTCCGGGGCGTCCCGTGCCGCCCGGCCCACGGCGGTGGCGATGTCCGCGAGGGAACCCACCGCCGGATGGCCGACGTCGATGGCGAACGGCGGTTTCGTCATCCCGTAGGCGGCCCCGTGCAGATGCGAGTCGTTGATGCCGGGCAGCACGCTCCGGCCGCCCAGTTCGACGATCCGCGTGCCGGGTCCGGCCAGGGCGCGCATCTCCGCGTCGCTGCCGACGGCCAGGATGTCCCGGCCGCGCACGGCCACGCCCTCGGCGACGGTGAAGGCGGCGTCGACGGTGAGGACCTGGCCGCCGGTCAGGACGAGGGTGGGAGCGGTGTCGCTCACGGGTGCGGTGTCGCTCACGAGTGACCTCATTTCGGGTTCGGGGGGGAGGTGGGTCAGCGCCCCGTGCGGGGTGCGAAGTACGCGAGGGCCGCGCCGGCCACCAGTGCGACGCCCTGGGCCATCTGCTGCCAGAACGTCGGCACGTTCAGCAGGGTGAGGCCGTTCTGCAGGCCGCCGAGGAAGAGCACGCCGAGCAGGACGCCGAGGATCGAGCCGGTGCCGCCGGTGAGGGCGACTCCGCCGAGCAGCACCGCGGTGAGCACGGTGAGTTCGAACCCGGCCCCGGACGTTCCGGCGACCACGCTGTCCAGCACCGACGCCTTGACGGCCCCGGCCAGGGCAGCGGCCACGCCGGTGACGACGAACAGCGCGAACGGGGTACGGCGGACCTGGATGCCGGAGAGGTGGGCGGCCTCCCGGTTGACGCCGATGGCGAAGACGTGGCGTCCGGCCGGGGTGAGCGCCAGGAAGAGCACGCCCGCCGCCAGCACCAGCGCCGCGATGGCGACCGGCGCCGCGACCCCGGCGATCCGCGCCCCACCGATCCAGGCGAACCCGGAGCCGAAGCCGCTCAGCGGCAGCGGGAACAACTGCTGTGCCAGGCCCCGTACGGCGGTCAGCATCCCGAGGGTGACGATGAACGCGGACAGGCCGAAGTAGCAGCACAGGACGCCGTTCACCGCCCCGACCGCCGCCCCGGCGGCGAGCGCCCCCAGCAGGGCGACGGCGGGCGACTGGTGGTGCTGCCCGGCCAGCCAGCCCGCGACCAGCCCGCCGAGGGCGAGCGTGGAGCCGACCGACAGGTCGAGGTAGCCGCTGATGACGAGCAGGGCCAGCGGGACGGCGACGATGGCGAGCGTGGCGGCGTCGGTGGCGATGCCGCTCAGGTTGGCCGGGTCGAGGAAACTGCCCGTGGTCAGCTGGAAGACCAGCACCATCGCGACGAGCACGAGGAGGAGCGGGTTGCGGCGTACGGTGTCCAGCCCGCCCGTGGCCAGGAGTCGGGGGCGCGTGAGGACGCGGTCGGCGGTGGTCATGCTGCTCCTTCGGCGGGCAGGGGGGTGTGGACGGCCGACAGCAGGGCCTGTTCGGTGAGTTCGGCACCCGAGAGTTCGCCGGCGATCCGTCCCCCGGCGACGATCAGGCAGCGGTCGGCGAGCGCCACGACCTCCTCGGGGTCGCTGGAGGCGAACAGCACGGCGGTGCCGCGCTCGGCGGCGAGGGACGACACGACCCGGTAGATCTCCTGCCGGGCGCCCACGTCGACGCCCTGCGTCGGCTCGTCCAGCAGCAGGACGTCGACGTGACGGGCCTCGTTGATCCACCGTCCGAGGACGAGCTTCTGCTGGTTGCCGCCGGAGAACGCGCCCGCCGGCAGCCCGGGCCGGGCCGGACGCAGCCCCACCGCCGTGGCCAGCGCCTCGAACACCCGCCGCTCGGTGCGCAACGCCCGTACGCCGTGGCGGGCCAGGGGCCGGACGGCCGGCAGCAGCGTGTTGTCCTGCGCGGACAGCGAAGGGAACAGACCCTGTGCGCGCCGGTCCGCCGGCACGAGCGCGATCCCGGCGGCGAGCGCGTCGGCCGGCCGGAGGGGGGCGACGGTGCGGTCACCGACCCGGATCGTTCCGGCGGTGGCGCGGCGCCTGCCGTAGAGCGTCTCCAGGATGCGGGTCCGGCCGGAGCCGATGAGCCCGAACAGGCCGACCCGTTCACCTTCACGGACGGTGACATCGACGGGGCCGAAGCCGGGGCCGCGCAGGGCTTGGACGACGAGCCGGGGCGGGGGCGAGGTGCGCCGGGAGCCGGGGACGTCAGGGGCCGGCGTGTACGCGGGGTCGCGCCCGTCTCGGCTGGGAGTGCGCCGTGGTTCATGGGCGTCCGAACCGGGCCCGCGCCCCGGCTCACGCGCATCCGAACCGGGCCCGCGCCCCAGCTCCTCGGCGTCCCGGGCGGGCCCGTGCGGCGGGCGCTGCACGTCCGTGGCCGCCGCGCGGCCAAGCCCGGGCGCGGCCCCCGGCGGCCTGCCCGCGATCGCCGCGACCAGTTCGGCCCGGGTCTGCCCGGCCACCGTGCCCTGGTGCGCGACCCGTCCGTCGCGCAGGACCGTCACCGCGTCCGCGAGCCGTTCGACCTCCGCCAGCAGGTGGGTGACGTAGACGATGGCGAGCCCCTGGGTGCGCAGGTCCTCGACGCGTTCGGCCAGGGCGTCGGTCTCCGCGCCGGACAGGGCGGCCGTCGGTTCGTCGAGGACCAGGACGGAGGCGCTGCGGCTGAGGGCCTTGGCGATCTCGACCAACTGCCGCTGCCCCATGGGCAGATCGCCCACCCGGTCGCGCGGGGAGCACCGGGCCGCGACCCGCTCCAGCAGCCCGGCGGCGACGTCCTCCTGGGCGCGCCGGTCGATGCGGCCGTACCGGGTCCACTCCTGGCCGAGGAAGATGTTCTCCGCCACGGTCAGAGCGTCGACCACGCTGAGCGTCTGGAAGATGATCGCCACGCCGGCCGCGATCGACTCGCGGGGACTGAGGCGGGTGTGTGCCGTCCCGCCCACCTCGATGGTCCCGGCGTCGGGCGGGTAGGCACCGCCCAGGCACTTGATGAGGGTGGACTTGCCGGCGCCGTTGTGGCCGAGCAGGGCGTGCACCTGGCCGGCGGGGACGGTGAGGTCCACGCCGTCCAGTGCCCTGACTCCGCCGAAGGACTTGGTCAGGCCGCGGATACGGAGGTTCGTGGTCGTCATCGTGGTGGGCCTAGGCGTTCTGCGCGAGGAGCGCGTCGATTTTGGCGGTGTCGGCGCGCTGGACCAGCGTGATCGGCACCTGGGCGCTGGGGTTCGCCTTGCCCGCCGCGACCGCGCGCGGCACCTCGACGATGGCGGCGGCGATGTCCTTCGGCGCCAGGGCGGCGGAGGCCCGGTAGAAGGTGCCCTGCTTGACGGCGAGGAGCGAGGGCGCGGAGCCGTCCTGTCCGC
>NZ_JBHUQX010000470.1:0-6691 GCF_042674225.1 Streptomyces sp. NPDC056948 | reverse complement strand
CCCCGGGCAGGATCGGCTGCGGCGGCACACCGAGCTTCTCCATGGCGCGGCGGGCGCAGGAGCGTACGACGGCGAACTCCCGCCGGCGCTTGGCGACCGCCCGCGACACCAGCGCCGCCTCCTCGGGGTACAGCGGGGTGTCCGCGCCATCCTGGCCGTAGGCCTCGACGGTGACCACGCTCGCGGGCAGCAGTTCCTCGATCACCGCTCCTCGCCCTCCCCCGGCAGGATGCGCCGCAGCCGCCCCGGCGGCCCGGGCCGCTTGCGCCACTCTCGGGGATAGCCCACCGACACCTCCTCGAAGCGCACGCCCTCGTGCCAGGTGGTGCGGGGGATGTGCAGGTGGCCGTAGACCATCGTGTGGACGCGGAACCGCCGGTGCCAGTCGGCGGTCAGGCCGGTGCCGCACCACATGGCGAACTCGGGGTGCCACAGGACGTCCATCGGATGCCGGTCCAGCGGGTAGTGGTTGACGGGGATCACGGGCAGATCGCCGGGCAGCTCGGCGAGTCTGCGTTCGGTCTCGGCGACCCGGGCCCGGCACCAGGCCTCTCGGCTCGGGTACGGGTCGGGGTGCAGCAGATACTCGTCGGAGCACACGATCCCCGTGCCGCGGGCGTACTCCAGTCCCTGCTCCTTGGTCGTGCACCCGGTCGGCAGGAACGAGTAGTCGTACAGCAGGAACAGCGGGGCGACGGCCACCGGGCCGCCGGGGCCGTCCCAGACGGGGTAGGGGTCCTCGGGTGTCGTCACGCCGATTTCACGGCACAGCTCGACCAGGTACTCGTATCGGGCGACACCGCGCAGGGTGACGGAGTCGCTCGGATGGGTCCACAGCTCGTGGTTCCCGGGCACCCAGACGACCTTGCGGAAGCGGCCCGCGAGCGTCTTGAGGGTCCAGCGGATGTCGGCCACGGTCTCCGCGACGTCACCTGCCACGAGCAGCCAGTCGTCGTCCGTCACGGGCTCCATGCGCTCGACCAGGGCGCGGTTCTCCGGGTAGCCGATGTGCAGATCGCTGATGGCCAGCAGTTGTCCGGCGCCACCGGCCGTCGATGTCACCCTTCATCCCCCTCCGCACACACGAACGCCACCAAGAGATCACATCTCGGCGTCCGGGGACAAGACCGGCCGGATGGCCGCGAGGGAGGAATCCTTCACACGCGCGTTGCACGAGAGGGCCCGCCGAAGCCGTATGATCGGCCGCAACACCACCGCTGAGAACTCCCTTCGCAGGGGCGGTTTGGTGTACCCACATTCATCCTGCCCGGGCACGGGCTGCTCAGCCCTGCCCGCGAACCTTGAAAGGCGGCCTGCATGGTCTCTCGCGTACGCGTCTGGCTCAACCGCACGTACGCGGAGAACGTGTTCTTCATGGATCAGCTGCGGAGAAATCCCAGCGACCGGGCCGTCGACATCCATGCCACCCACGGCGACCCCGACTCCCCCGTGCTGGCCGCCGCCGACACCGCCGAGCTGGAGCCCGAGGGCCTGTCCCCGGCCGGGTACGTCGAGTACGCGCTGGTCCAGTGCGCGCGGCGCGGCATCGATGTGTTCGTGCCCCGGCTGCACCAGTCGGCGATCGTGGCGCACCGCGCCGAGTTCGAGGCGGCGGGTACGGCGGTGCTGGCGCCCCCGCCCGAGGCGGTGGCCGTCTTCCACGACAAGGTGATCGCCTACGAGGCGGTCCAGGCGATCGGCGTGCCGGTGCCGCCGTGGTACCGGGTCCGCTCGGAGGACGAACTGGTCGCCGCCGTCGAGGAGTTGGAGGCCGGCGGGCACAAGGCGTGCTTCAAGCCGGCGTCCGGAGCGGGCGGGGTGGGCTTCCGCGTGATCACGCGCTCGCCCTTCTCGCTGTCGCAGCTGGACGGGTTCCCCAGTCCGTACGTGCCGCTCGAGCTGGTGCTGGAGGCGCTGCGGCAGGCCGAGGAGCAGGTGGACTGGCTGGTGATGCCGCGCCTGGAGCAGCCCGAGGTGTCGGTGGACTGCCTGACCGGTCCGGACAACCGGGTCCGGATGGCCATCGGCCGCACCAAGAACGGCCGCCGCCGGGGCTTCACGCTGCACGAGCAGTGGCTGGACCCGGCCCGGCGGATCGCGGAGGGCTTCGGTCTGCACTACCTGTCCAACATCCAGTTCCGGATGTTCGGCGACCGGCCGGTCCTCATGGACGTCAACACCCGCCCGGCCGGCGGCCTGCACCAGCTCTCCCTGTGCGGCGTCAACGCTCCTTGGGCGGCCGTGCGGCTGGCGCTCGGCGAGGACCCGGGCGAGGTGGTTCCGCCGTTCCTGGGCCAGGACTACACGGTGGTGTCGGGGCTGCGCCCGCTGCGTTCGGTGTCGCTGCCGCAGCAGCGGGCGGAGGCGGCCGAACCGCTGCCGCCGGTGCCGGCCGACTCCGTCGGGGCGGCCCCGCAGGCCGCGGTCGGGGCCCTGCCCCTCTAGGGCCTGCTAAGCGCTGTACCCCCACGCCTGGGCCAGTTCCTTCAGGCGTGGGGGCAGTTCGACGTCCGGGTCGGCGGTGCGGGCCGTCTGGATGCGGCCGGACTTGATGGTGCTGGACCAGTCGCCGAGCTGGGGGCGGAAGGTGCCGTGGTCCTTGCTGCCGTAGTCGAGCATGCCGGGCTCCCAGGGCACGCCGAGGTGGTCGCAGATGCCGCGGGTGACCTTCTCCGGTGCGGCGGTGAGCTCCTCGTACGTGATCACGTACGGGTCGAGGTTCCGGCGGGCCTCCTCCAGCTTCTCGCTGTACTCGAGGACCTCGGCGCGGACGGCCTCGTGATCGGGGTCGGTGCGACGGCTGGTGAGGGAGGCGACGACCGCGCCGGGATGGCGGAGCAGCAGGATGTAGCGGGCGTTCGGCCAACATCGGCGCAGGCGGGGCCAGATGAGGGTGTTCGGCGGGGTCTTGTCGACGATGACGTCCTTGCCGCTGCGGGTGAGTTCGAGGTTCAGCACCCGGTCCCACAGCACGTGTTCCAGCTCGTCCTTGTCGAGCTGGAGCGCCTGCATGGCGTCCGCTGTGAAGTCGCGGGACAGGCTGACGTGCACGGTGCGCAGGTGCATCTCGTGCGGGGCGCGGATGCGGCTGTGGCTGTTGAGCAGGACGCGCAGCAGGGTCGAACCGGAGCGCACCGACGACAGCACGAAGACCGGCGAGTCCACCAGCCGGGGAGCGGTCGGGGCGGTGTAGGTGTCGGCGTCCGGGCGGGGGCCGGGGATGGCGTCGAGGTCCCGGCGCGGAGGACTTACCGCCTCTATCACCAGCCTTCCGCGACGCTTCAGTCCCTTGCCGAGGGCGGACATGCGCGGGTCTCGCACGGTGACACCTTTCTTTCGCTGTGCGTTCCGATCCCAGGGGGACCGGGCGAACCGCAGGTGTCGCACAGGCGAACCGGCCTGCTCACGGACGTCCACATACCGCCCGTGACCAGGCCTTTCACCGCTTTCTTAAACTTTCGTCAGAACCGGCCCGCGCCGCGGTACAGCTCCAGTTCCCCTTCCAGTTCGACGGCCAGCACCGTGGCGTACGGGTCGAGATCCGCCGCCGCCGGCGGTTCGATCCAGAGGATGCCCGGTGTCTCGTGCAGGCCGCCGGTGACGCGGTGGGGCAGTTCCGTGCCGCTGCCGAGGACCGAGACCCCGCGCACCTTGCTGAGCAGGCCGCGGACGTTGATCTCGGCGCGTGGTGCGTCGAACAGGGTCAGGTACAGGGTGCGCCGGTCCTGGGAGAGGGTGCTCGGGCCGTAGTGGTGGCCCGGCGGGAGTCCCCGGACGGTGCCGTACACCGCTTCCGCGTGCTTGGCGATCCAGGCGCCGAGTCCCTCGAGCCGCTCCGCCTGCTCGGCCGGGATGGTGCCGTCCTCGCGCGGGCCGACACTGAGGAGCAGATTGCCTCCGCCGCCGATGGTCTCGGTGAAGTAGCGGATGAGCTGGTCGACCGACTTGTGGTTGTGGTCGTGGTGCTGGTGGCCCCAGGAGTCGTTGACCGTGAGGCAGAGTTCCCAGGGGCCCTCCGGCGGGATGACGGGTGCGCCCTGTTCCGGGGTGGCGTAGTCGCCCTCGCTCAGCATGCGGGCGTTGAAGACGACGTCCGGGACCTCGGAGCGGATCAGGGCGGCGAGTTCGGGGATGCGCCACTGCTCCTCGCTGCGGTCCCACTCGCCGTCGAACCACAGCAGGTCGGGCTTGTAACGTGACACCAGCTCCCGCAGCTGGCCGTCCCGGTAGGCCAGGAAGCGTTCCCAGGCGTCCAGGTCCTCGAACTCGGCGGCGACCTCGGAGTAGCGGTTGTCCTCCAGCTCCGGCGGGCGGCCGGGCTTGCGAGTGGAGGCGTAGTCGGGGTGGCTCCAGTCCGAGTGCGAGTAGTAGAGGCCGACCTTGAGGCCCTGCTCGCGCAGGGCGTCCGCGTAGCCGCCGATCAGATCGCGGCCCACGTTCAGGTCGCCGTGGGCCGTGTCCCACAGGGCGACGCCGTCGTGGTGGCGGCTGGTCAGCACGGCGTACCGGGCGCCGGCCCGCGCGAAGAGCTCCGCCCAGTCGCGCGGGTCGTAGCGGGAGGCCGTGAAGCGGTCGAACTGGGACATGTACCGGTCGTAGGGGACGATGTCGTCGTAGAACGACCAGGACTCCTGTACGCCGTCGACGGCGTAGATGCCCCAGTGGATGAAGATCCCCAGCTTGGCGTCGGTGAACCAGGGCTGCATGGCCATGGGTCAGCCCCTGCGCAGACGCAGTGTGAGGATCTGGAAGGGCCGCAGGGCGACGGAGACACCGCCGGCGGTGAGGTCCGCGTCCTCGAGGGGCCGCTCCAGCAGGTCGGTGATCTGTGCGCCGGCGAGCGGGAAGCCGGTGCGCAGGACGCCCTGGGCACGGCCGCCGCGGGACTCGTAGAGCCGTACCACGACATCGCCCGAGGTGTCGTCGGCGAGCTTGACCGCCTCCACGGTCACGCCCTCGCCCTCGACGGAGACGACCGGTGCGGGGGCGCCTGCCGCTTCGGCCACCCGGAGCGGCAGGTTGAGGGCGTAGCCCCCGGCGACGGCGTCCTCGACGGTCGCGCCGGGCAGCAGCGCGTAGGTGAAGCGGTGGCGGCCCTGGTCGGCCTCGGGGTCCGGGATGCGCGGGGCGCGGACCAGGCTGAGGCGGACGGTGGTCGTGGTGCCCCCGTCCTCGCGGACCGTGCGGGAGACGTCGTGGCCGTACGTCGAGTCGTTGATGACCGCGACGCCGTAGCCGGGTTCGCCGAGGTGCACCCAGCGGTGGCCGGAGACCTCGAAGCGGGCCGCCTCCCAGCTCGTGTTGGTGTGGGTGGGCCGCTGGATGTGGCCGAACTGGATCTCGGCGGAGGAGTGCGGGGCGCGGATGTCGACCGGGAAGGCCGCCTTGAGGATCTTCTCGGTCTCGTGCCAGTCGATGTCCGTCTCGATGTCGATCCGGGGGCTGCCGGCGCGGACGGTGATCGTCTGGATGATCGTGGAGCCCTTGCCGAAGGACCGCTCGACGCGGACCGCGCCGATCAGCGGGTCCTGCTCGACGACCGTGACGGACGAGGCGTCCAACAGGTCCGTGTAGCGATTCTGGTAGTGCTTGTCGATGTCCCAGGCGTCCCAGTAGTTGGGCAGGTCGGTGTGCAGCCGCAGCAGGTTGCCCCGGTCGGCCAGGACCTCGCGGTTCGCGCGCAGGTCGCGCACGGACGACAGGGTGCCGTCCTCGGCGATCTCCACGCGGACCAGCCCGTTGTCGAGCACCCGGCCGCTCACCGTCACGGGCCGCTGGGGCCGGGCGTCGGCGAGGGGCGCGGAGCCGTTCGCGGGCACCTCCACGTACACCGGTGTGCCGTCGGCGGTGCGGACCACCTCGGCCCGGTCGTAGGGGCTGGTGTTGAAGGCGCGGGTCTCGCCGGCGCCGAGCGCGGCCACCGCCTCGGCTGTCAGCGTGTGCAGTTCCCCGGCGACTCGTGCGTACTCGGCCTCGGCCTCGCGGTGCACCCAGGCGATGGAGGAGCCGGGCAGGATGTCGTGGAACTGGTGCAGCAGCACCGTCTTCCAGAGCCGGTCCAGCTTCTCGTGGGGGTACGCGTACCCGGGTGCGTGCAGCGCGGCCGTCGTCGCCCACAGCTCGGCCTCGCGCAGGAGGTGCTCGGAGCGGCGGTTGCCCTGCTTGGTGCGGGCCTGGGAGGTGTAGGTGGCGCGGTGCAGCTCCAGGTAGAGCTCGCCGACCCACACGGGCGCGTCCGGGTACTCCTCGCGGGCCTTGGCGAAGAACTCGTCGGGGTGTTCGACGACGACCTTCGCGGAGCCCTCCAGGTCCGCCAGCCGGCGGGCGCGCTCCATGATCTCGCGGGTGGGGCCGCCACCGCCGTCGCCCCAGCCGAAGGGGGCCAGGGAGCGGCTGGCGCCGCCCTTCTCGGAGTAGTTGCGGACCGCGCGGGACATCTCCTCGCCGCTGAAACGGGCGTTGTAGGTGTCGACCGGCGGGAAGTGGGTGAAGATGCGGGTGCCGTCGATGCCCTCCCACCAGAAGGTGTGGTGGGGGAACTTGTTGGTCTGGTTCCAGGAGATCTTCTGGGTGAGGAACCACTCGTTGCCGGCGAGCTTGGCGATCTGCGGGTAGGCCGCGTTGTAGCCGAAGGAGTCCGGCAGCCAGACGCCCTTGGTCTCGATGCCGAAGTGCTCGATGAAGAACCGCT
>NZ_JBHUQX010000469.1:0-6740 GCF_042674225.1 Streptomyces sp. NPDC056948 | reverse complement strand
CGCCAGTAGGGGCCGCCACCGGCGCGGTTGGAGGGGGACGCGCCGGTGGCGGCGGGGCCGCCGGCCGCGGTACGGCGGAGAGGGTGGTCAGCGATCGCAGCCAGCAGCGAGGGCCGACACCGCACCGTGGTGACTCTCCGGCGGCCTGAGCGTTGGACGGCGCGGATCCGGACCGGGTTCCAGGCGCGGGCCGGATTTCCGGAAGTCGGTACTCAGGATGAACCGGTGGTCAACGGGGCGTGTGAGCCGACACTTTCGGCCACTGCTCGCCGAGTGCCCGCACGGTTTCCGCGATGGCCGGACGCCGCGCCGCCCCCGTCCGCCACAGCGCGTACAGCCGCCGCACCGGCATGGGGTCGAGCGGCACCTCCACCACCCCGGCGGGCAGCGCCCCGCGCCCCAGCCGCGGGATCAGCGCGACACCGAGCCCGGCCGCGACGAGGGCGACGAGCGTCGGATTCTCCTCGGCCTGGTGGACGATGTCCGGCTCGTGCCCGGCCGTGCGCAGCGTCCGCAGCAGCCAGTCGTGGCAGACCCGCCCCGGCGGCTGGCAGATCCACCGCTCACCGCCCAGCTCCTCCCGCCGTACGGCGGCGCGACCGGCGAAGGGGTGCCCCTCGGGTACGAGCAGATCGCACAGGTCGTCCCCGATGACCGCCTGTTCCACGCCCGGCGGGGCGGGCAGCGGCGCGATGTCCCAGTCGTGCGCGACGGCGAGGTCGACGGCTCCCTTGGCCACGAGGTCGACCGACAGATGCGGGTCGACCTCGGTGAGCCGGGCGTCCAGGGCCGGGTGCCTGCGGCCCAGCTCGGCCAGCACGCCCGGCAGCAGCCCGCGCGCCGCCGACGCGAACGCGGCGACGGTCAGCCGCCCCGCCGGCAGGCCCCGCCGCTCCTCCAGGTCGGTCTCCGCCCGCTCCACGATGGCCAGCAACTCCTTCGCGGTCGCGGCCAGTTGCCGGGCCTCGTCGGTGAGCCGCACGCCCCGCCCCTCCCGCTCCAGCAGAACGGTCCGCGTCTCCCGTTCCAGCTTGGTGATCTGCTGGGACACCGCGGAGGGCGTGTACCCGAGCGCGACGGCGGCGGCCCCCACGGTGCCGTGCACGGAGACGGCGTGCAGGGCGCGCAGCCGCTGGAGGTCGAGCATGGGACTCCCCACTTCCATGATTCAGCAATGCTTCATCCAACTCTGCAGCAATCATCGCTGGTGCTTCATGGTCGCCGGGCGCGATGCTCACGGCATGCGCCCCTCACACCTCGCCCTCGCCGTGCTGGTCGCCGCCGTCTGGGGCGTCAACTTCACGGTCATAGAGATCGGCCTGGACCACTTCCCGCCCCTGCTCTTCTCCGCCCTGCGCTTCCTCGTGGCGGCACTCCCCGCGGTGTTCTTCGTGGGCCGCCCGAAGGTGGCGTGGAAGTGGATCGTGGCGGTCGGTCTCATCCTGGGGGTGGCGAAGTTCGGCCTGCTGTTCGTCGGCATGGACGCGGGGATGCCGGCGGGCCTGTCGTCCCTGGTCCTGCAGATACAGGCCGTCTTCACGGCGGTCATCGCCGCCCTCACCCTCGGCGAACGGCCCTCCCGCACCCGGCTGCTGGGCATGCTGGTCGCCCTGGCCGGGATCGCCGTGGCGGCCGTGGACGAGGGCGCCTCGGGCCCGCTCGGCGCCTTCGCGCTGGTCATCGCGGCGGCGGCCTGCTGGGGCGCCTCGAACGTCCTCACCCGCAAGGCGGCACCCCCCGACTCCCTGAACTTCATGGTCTGGGTGAGCACCGTCCCGGTCCTGCCCCTGCTGGCCCTCTCCCTCCTCGTGGAGGGCCCGTCCCGTGACCTGGCGGCACTGCGCGCGATGGACTGGCAGGGCGCGGGCACGGTCGTCTACGTCGCCTGGATCACGACGGTCTTCGGCTTCGGCGCGTGGGGCCTGCTCCTGCGCCACCACCCCGCCTCCACGGTGGCCCCCTTCTCCCTCCTGGTCCCGGTCTTCGGGATGTCGTCGGCGGCCCTGTTCCTGGGGGAGCCGATGAGCCCGCTGCGGTGGTGCGCGGCGGCGCTGCTGGTGGGCGGGGTGGCGTTGACGTCCGGTCTCCCCCGGCCCCCGCGTACGGCCGCCGCCCCACCCGGAACAACCGGGCGGGGCGGCGCGAGCGCGGTTCAGGGCTGGGTCACAAGGTGTGCTCGACGAACCTCGCCGCCGTCTCCGCCAGCACCTCACGGCCGTCCCGTGCCCACAAGCCGTCGTTGAACAGTTCCACTTCGATGGCGCCGGTGTACCCGGCCGCCTCCACGTAGCCCTGCCACTCCCGCATGTCGATCGCGCCGTCGCCGATCTGGCCCCGGCCGGTCAGCACGCCCTCCGGGAGGGGAGTCGTCCAGTCGGCGAGCTGGAAGGTGTGGATGCGGTCTGACGCGCCCGCGCGGGCGATCTGCGCGGGGGCCGTGTCGTCCCACCAGATGTGGTACGTGTCGACGGTGACCCCGACCTGCTGGGCCGGGAACCGTTCGGCCAGGTCCAGGGCCTGGGCCAGGGTCGACACCACACAGCGGTCGGAGGCGTACATCGGGTGGAGCGGCTCGATGGCCAGACGGACGCCATGTTCCTCGGCGTACGGCCCCAGTTCCGCCAGCGCGTCCGCGATCCGCTCCCGCGCCCCGTGCAGATCCTTCGAGCCGGCCGGGAGCCCGCCCGAGACCAGGACCAGCGTGTCCGTGCCGAGCGCCGCCGCCTCGTCGATCGCGCGGCGGTTGTCGGCCAGGGCCTCGGCCCGCTCCCGCGGGTCGATCGCCGTGAAGAAGCCGCCCCGGCACAACGTCGTCACCGTCAGGCCCGCGTCACGGACCAGCTTGGCCGTGGCCTCCAGGCCGTACGACTGGACCGGCTCGCGCCACAGGCCGACATTGCGGATGCCCAACCGGCCGCAGGCTTCCACCAGTTCCGGCATCGAGAGCTGCTTCACCGTCATCTGGTTGATGGAGAAGCGCTCCAGCTCCGCGGCGCTCACTGGTTCACCCCGTACAGGCTCAGCAGTGTCTTCATCCGCTCCTCGGCCAGCTTCGGGTCGGGGAAGAGACCGAGGCCGTCGGCGAGTTCGTACGCCCTCGCGAAGTGCGGGAGCGAGCGGGCCGACTGCAGGCCGCCGACCATCGTGAAGTGGGACTGGTGGCCCGCCAGCCAGGCCAGGAACACCACGCCCGTCTTGTAGAAGCGGGTCGGGGTCTGGAAGAGGTGGCGGGAGAGCTCGACCGTCGGGTCGAGGAGCGCGCGGAATCCCGCGACGTCCCCGGTGTCCAGAACCCGGACCGCTTCCGCCGCCAGCGGGCCCAGCGGGTCGAAGATGCCGAGCAGGGCGTGGCTGAAGCCCTGCTCGTCGCCCGCGATCAGCTCGGGGTAGTTGAAGTCGTCGCCGGTGTAGCAGCGGACCCCGTCGGGGAGCCGGCGGCGCAGGTCGACCTCGCGCTGGGCGTCCAGCAGGGAGACCTTGATGCCGTCGACCTTGTCGGGGTGGGCCGAGATCACCTCGAGGAAGGTGTCCGTCGCCGCGTCCAGGTCGGACGACCCCCAGTAGCCCTCAAGCGCCGGGTCGAACATCGGGCCGAGCCAGTGCAGGACGACCGGCTCGGCGGCCTGGCGGAGCAGCTGGCCGTAGACCTCCAGGTAGTCCTCGGGGCCGGAGGCGGCCGCCGCGAGCGCCCGGGACGCCATCAGGATGGCCTGGGCGCCGGACTGCTCCACGACCGCGAGCTGCTCCTCGTAGGCCGCGCGGACCTCGGCGAGGGACGCCGGGCCGGTGAGCTGGTCGGTGCCCACGCCGCAGGCGATACGACCGCCCACCGACTTGGCCTCGGCGGCCGACCGGCGGATCAGTTCCGCCGCGCCCGCCCAGTCCAGGCCCATGCCGCGCTGCGCGGTGTCCATGGCCTCGGCGACACCCAGCCCGTGCGACCACAGATGGCGGCGGAAGGCGAGGGTGGCGTCCCAGTCGACGGCGGCGGGCGAGTCGGGGGACACGTCCGCGAACGGGTCGGCGACGACATGCGCCGCCGAGAAGACCGTGCGGGAGGTGAGCGGGGAACCGGTGGTGAGGGCGAGCGGTTCCTGGCGGGGCTCGTACGCCCGCAGGGACCCGCTCGCGTCCGGGAGCCGGATGGTCACAGCGAGATCTCCGGTACGTCGATACGACGGCCCTCGGCCGAGGACGCGAGACCCAGCTCGGCGAGCTGGACACCGCGGGCACCGGCCAGCAGGTCCCAGTGGTAGGGCGCGTCGGCGTAGACGTGCCGGAGGAACAGCTCCCACTGGGCCTTGAAGCCGTTGTCGAACTCGGCGTTGTCCGGGACCTCCTGCCACTGGTCGCGGAAGACCTCCGTGGCGGGGATGTCCGGGTTCCAGACCGGCTTGGGGGTGGCCGAGCGGTGCTGGACGCGGCAGTTGCGCAGACCGGCCACGGCCGAGCCCTCCGTGCCGTCCACCTGGAACTCCACCAGCTCGTCGCGGTTGACGCGGACGGCCCAGGAGGAGTTGATCTGGGCGATCGCGCCGCCCTCCAGCTCGAAGACGCCGTAGGCGGCGTCGTCGGCGGTGGCGTCGTACGGCTTGCCGTTCTCGTCCCAGCGCTGCGGGATGTGGGTGGCGGTGAGGGCCTGGACGGACTTCACACGGCCGAACAGCTCGTGGAGCACGTACTCCCAGTGCGGGAACATGTCGACGACGATGCCGCCGCCGTCCTCGGCACGGTAGTTCCAGGACGGGCGCTGGGCGTCCTGCCAGTCGCCCTCGAAGACCCAGTAGCCGAACTCGCCGCGCACGGACAGGATCCGGCCGAAGAAGCCGCCGTCGATGAGGCGCTTCAGCTTCAGCAGGCCGGGGAGGAAGAGCTTGTCCTGGACGACGCCGTGCTTGATGCCGGCCTCGTCCGCCTGCCGGGCCAGGTCCAGGGCGCCGGCGAGGCCGGTGGCGGTCGGCTTCTCGGTGTAGATGTGCTTGCCGGCCGCGATGGCCTTCTTCAGAGCCTCCTCGCGGGCCGAGGTGACCTGGGAGTCGAAGTAGATGTCCACCGTCTCGTCGGCGAGGACCGCGTCCAGGTCGGTCGAGACGTGCTCCAGCCCGTGCCGCTCGGCCAGCGCCCGCAGCGCGTGCTCGCGGCGGCCGACCAGGATCGGCTCGGGCCACAGCACGGTGCCGTCGCCGAGGTCGAGGCCGCCCTGCTCGCGCAGGGCCAGGATGGAGCGGACCAGGTGCTGGCGGTAGCCCATGCGCCCGGTCACGCCGTTCATGGCGATACGCACCGTCTTGCGTGTCACGTCGTTCCCTTCGTACGCGGTCGTCGCGCCGCGTACGCCCACTGGTGAGCGTTGCAGCAAGCGCTTTCTACATACGGAGAAGCTAGCCTCTGAACGGTGGTCCGGACAAGACCGTGACCAGGACGAGTTGTTCGAGGGGGCGAACAACCGGGGGTCGGGGGCTTAAGGTCTGCTCGGAACCTTGGCCATGGATTCGGTGAGGCCGGGGCTGTCGGCCTGCTCGGAACCGTTGTGATGGCTCCGGGTGTGTACGAGGGCGACGACGAGATGCGTGACCGGAGGACGACGAGATGACGGTGACCCTGGCGGACGTGGCGGCCCGCGCGCAGGTCTCGCCCGCGACGGTGTCGCGCGTGCTGAACGGGAACTACCCCGTTGCCGCCTCCACCCGCGAGCGGGTGCTGAAGGCCGTGGACGAGCTGGACTATGTGCTCAACGGACCCGCGAGCGCCCTGGCCGCCGCCACCTCCGACCTGGTCGGGATCCTGGTGAACGACATCGCCGACCCGTTCTTCGGGATCATGGCGAGCGCGATCCAGGCGGAGATCGGCGGCCCGGGCGGCCGTGCGGGCGGGGAGAGACTCGCGGTGGTCTGCAACACGGGCGGCTCCCCGGAGCGGGAGCTGACGTATCTCACGCTGCTGCAGCGGCAGCGTGCGGCGGCCGTGGTACTGACCGGCGGGGCGATCGAGGACGCGGCGCACAAGACGGCGATGGACACGAAGGTGCGCAAGCTCAAGGAGGCGGGGACGCGGGTGGTGCTGTGCGGCCGTCCGCCGGCACCGGAGACCGGGGCGATCGCGCTGACCTTCGACAACCGCGGGGGCGGGCAGGAACTGACCGAGCACCTGATCGGCCTCGGCCACCGGCGGCTCGGCTACATCGCGGGCCCCGAGGAGCGGACCACGACCCGGCACCGGCTGGAGGGCCACCGGGCCGCGCTGGCCGCGCACGGGATCGAGGAGGACCCTCGGTGGACGGTGCACGGGCGCTACGACCGCAGGTCCGGCTACGAGGCGACGCTGGAGCTGCTGCGGCGTGACCCGTCGCTGACGGCGGTCGTCGCCGCGAACGACTCCGTCGCACTCGGGGCGTGCGCGGCGTTGCGCGACTCCGGGCTGCGGATCCCGGAGGACGTGTCGGTGGCCGGGTTCGACGATCTGCCGTTCAGCATCGACGCGGTGCCTTCGCTCACGACGGTGCGGTTGCCGTTGGGCGAGGCCGGGGCGCGGGCCGGGCGGATCGCGATGGGGCGGGAGGAGGCGCCGCCCGGGGGGATCGCCTCGGTGCGGGGGGAGTTGATGGTGCGGGGGTCCTCCGGGGTGCCGCGGGTTTCCTAGGGCCGGGCGCTGCCGCCCGGGCTGCCGGGGGGGGGCGCCGCCCCCCCCCCCCCCCGGCGCGATACCGCCGCGGCGCCAAAACGCGCCGGGGGGGGCGCAGC
>NZ_JBHUQX010000468.1:0-6749 GCF_042674225.1 Streptomyces sp. NPDC056948 | reverse complement strand
ATGTTCCATCGGTGCGTGGGCGGGATGTTCAGTTGGTCGAAGGTGTACGTGCGGCCGTCCTCGTAGGTGCTGCGAAGGAAAGCAGTTCAGCGTGCTGTCAAGGCCTTCTGCTCTATGCGGGGTGCGGGTACTTCGCCGCCGGTGAGGGCGGCGAAGTCGGCGTGGGCCTGTCTTGTGGGCTTCCGGGGCGCGCTGGGTGTGCTCGGCGAGCATCCGGCAGGTGGGTTGCTCAGCGTTCGAGAAGGGCGATGCGGATGGCTCGTTCGACGTGGGCGGCGGTGTTGGCGTGTCCTGCGGCGTTGGGGTGGACCAGGGTGGCGCGCTTGCCGACGAGGGAGCAGTTCAGCAGCGTGCCGGGGACCTTGGCGGGCCAGTAGTCCTCGGCGTCGCCGCAGATTCCCTCGACCCACTTGATGTCTGCGGGCTGGCACGCGTCGTGGCCCACGCTGGGGGAGTAGATGTCGACGTAGCGGTCGCCGAAGTACGACGCGACCTGCTGGATGGTGGTGTTCAGCGGCTTGAGGACGTCGTCACGGAGCCAGTCGACGTCGGCGTGGGTGATCGAGCCGAGCTCGGTGAGGGCGGGGCGGTTGCACGCGCTGCCCTCCTCCGGCAGGACGGCCGGGTAGCCGACCGTGATCACCTTGGCGTTGGGCGCGGCCTGGTGCACCTGCGCCAGCATTTCGATGTACTCGTCCTGGACCCGGGCGAGCTTGTCCTGGATGCTTTCCTCTCCCTCGGGCGGGTTGGTGTAGTAGTCGCGGCAGGAATCGCCGCTCGCGCCCTGTTCGAGGCACTTGAGGAGCATGCCGCCGAAGGGCAGGCTGTTGCCGCCGACGCCGATGGTGACGATGTCGGTCTGGTCGCCCAGGCCGGCTCGCTGGATCTGCGGGTCCACCGCGGGCCAGCCGTCGGCGGGGGGTTGGACCGGGCTGATCGGCGTCTGCTTGGTGTTGGCGATGTTGGCGATCGTGGCGTTGCCGCAGCTGACGTTGGTCAGGTGGACGGCCTTGCCCGGCGGGAACTCGGCGAGCTCCCGGTCGACGAGGTCGGGGTAGGAGTTCGCGGTGCGGTCGCAGCCGTCCCGCGACGCGTCGCCGAGCGGGGGCTGCGGGTCTCCGACGAAGACGCCGGCGGTGTACGAGTCGCCCAGCGCGACCCACTCGTACTGGTCGGCTGCACCAGCGGAGCCCGAGGGCGCGAGCGCGGCCGCGGCCAGCGCGAGCCCGACGGCCAGTGCTCGCGTTCGCATGCGGGAGGCGGAGTGTCGCGTGGATCCTCCAGGACGGGCCGGCAGCAGGGCCGTCGGGGCGAGGGCGGCCAGTCGGCCCACAAACGTCGGACGCATTCACGGTCTCCGTTCACTCACGGTAGTCACATGACTACGTGTTGAAGGTAAGTGGGGGCGTGCGACCGACCAGCAGGTGCACCGGGTAAACCACCCGGGCGTATTGCGCTGAGGTTCTGGCCATGGTGAGTGCGCCGGGTGGCCAACCGCTGACAGCGCATGCGGAGCCGCCCGCTCCCACAGGTCGCCGGAAACAAGATCAGCACGCGGTTGCGTCCCAGGGACCATCATGCTGAAGCGGCACGCCCTCGCGTGGGGACTCGGCCGGCACGCGGCAGGGGCGTGACCACATCCCTACCGCCCTCCACCCTCGCCTCCCTGAGCAGCGCACGGAAGCTCGGCACGCTGAAAGCGGTGCTGAACCAGGAGTACCGCGTCTCCTGCGCCGCCCTGGGCCAACCCGATCTGGTCGAGGGGATCCGCGCCCAGGTCGTCGACAAGGACCGCGGGCCACGCTTGGTCGCCGAAGTGCCTCGCGGAGGTCACCGATGCCGATGTCGAGCGCTTCTTCACCCACTCGGCGAACGAGAACTCGCTCTGTCGCCGGCCACGCACTGAAGGAAGGCGACCTGCCGACCGCGCCTGGGACGGGCTCGAGGAGAAGACGCAAGCGGCGGCAGCATGTCGTCGGCCGAGTCGGCGGCGTGGGGTGCCGGGGAGCGGTGACTTCTCCGGCACCCCGATCGGTCTCACATCGAAGTCAGATCAGGAGCAGCAGCCGCGTATGGGGCACGAGTTTCCGGTTGACGCTGGTGCTCTGCACGAAGATGGTGAAGTGGTCGTTGTGGTCCGGCTTGACGCGAACTTCCGTGTCGGGCAGGCCGAGCAGAGCCCGGGCTTCGGGTCCCGTGTACACGCGGTCCGTCTTCTTCTCCAGGACCGCGATCTGCTTCTGCGCCTGGATCTTCTCCGATTTGCTCAGCTGGTAGAACGCCCCACCGGTCCGGTAGGCGTGTCCGCATTCGATGACCCATTCCCTGATGGCCGCGTCGCGAGAGACCGGGATCAATTGGTACTTCGACGGATCGACCGGGGTGAGGCCAGCTGCCTTGATGGTGTTCTCATTGACCGCGTCCGCGCCGGTGGAGAACACCGCGCGCGATCCCCGAATGCCCTGGGCGCGGCCCATCATGAAGTTCTCCGTGGCCTGCCGGATGACCTGCCCGGCCTCCTCCAGGCCCTGTGTGCTGGTGGCGTCCCATATGGCGATGTTGTCCTTGGGGAAACCGCACTGCATGGCCTCGCGCTTGCCCATCTGGTCGGGCACCAGGACGGCCAGCGTCCAGTTGTCCTGCTGCGTGGCGATCATCTCGGCCACGGCCTGGACCAGTTGGCGTGGATCCTGGGCGGAGAAATCCCGGCAGCGGTGGCTCGCGTTCTCCTGACCGTCGGTGAGCACGAACGTCAAAAAGCTGTGGTCGCCGTAAAGTTGCGCGGTCTGCGCCAGCTCCCGCTGCGACTTCAGTGCGGCCGCCAGGAGCGCCGTCATTCCACCGGTACGGTACAGCTGCTTCAGTGACGGCATGCGCAGCACGTCCTTGTCGTAGATGACGCACTCCACCTTGTCGGCGAAGACGTACACCGTGACGCGGGTTTCCTGGTCCAATTCCCTCGAACGGCGGGCGAGATAGGCGATCTGCTGGTCGGCGACCTCGACGACCTTTCGGCTCAGGTGCGACATGGACGAGCTGGCATCCAGTACAAGAGCAACGTGGTTGATGTAATTCTGACTTCCGGTCATCACAGCTCCCCCTTGTTCCGACTTGATGCTCCGATCCTCTCACCCACCACTGACAATCGATCTTGGTCCGCCGGCCTCACGACAGCAGCATGCGCGTCCAGACCACGGCCAGCAGCGTGCAGGCGAGGGTGAACAGGCTCTGCACGACGGCGGTGACGGGCATCCGCAGACGGGCATGCACGACGGCGCTGGCCGCCGCCACGGCCGGAACGCCCCAGACGACGAGCCACGCCAGGACGGGGACGTCCCGGGAGCGCGCGGGCTGCACCGAGTGCGGCGGCTGCGCGCTCCCCATGCCGACCATGACGAACAGCAGCCCGGCAGCGACGACGATGACCGCGTCCGCGACCAGGAAGAGCAGGCCGACGGCGATGTCGATCAGCCGGGAAGGGCGTTCGCGTCTGGGAGGCGCATCGGAGTCCGGGTCGTCCGTGGACGGTGAGGCCATGGCCCGACTGCACCACGGAATGACGGGTTCGGCACCGCCCGAGGCCGTGACGGAGCCCGACTGTGACCATCGGCCTCCTCAGCGAGCGCCCGGCGGCGGACGCCGTGCCCCTCCCTCGCCGAAGGCCGCCGACACAGCAGCCGGCCACACGCCCGGCGACAGGGGGGTAACGGTCGAGGTCACTGTGCTCAACGGCTCCCCGGAACGGCTGAACCTCGAGCTCGTCAGTGTCGAGGCACGCCATGCTGAAGGCCGCGCAGCGGACAGCATCTTCGACAGCGCCCAGGACGTCGGCTCTGGCCTCAACAGGACCTTGATTCCGGACAAGCCGTCAGTACCGATCGCAACGCCGTACAGCAGCAGTACATGGAGCCAGAGGGGACGTTCAGGGCGCCGCCCGGTCAGCCACAACACTGAGCTCAGTCGGTGTGGTCGTGGCGCGGACAGACGGGTGGGCGTGGGATACGGCCGGTGGTGGTCCGGGCCAAGGGCAGCGACCATGCTTTGCGGATGCTGTCGATAGGAGGGCGGGCCCTGTAGGGCGAGATGCCGAGTTCCTGGCGGGCGTCGGCCATCCGTTCCGGGCCGCCGTCCGGGCCGTGTGCCGCAGCCAGGTGGGTGCGGCGTTCGAGTCCTTTGGTGCTGAAGATGTCGAGCAGGGTGAGCGCGAAGTAGGCGTACGCGGAGGCCTCATCGATGAGCTGGCGTGCGTCGCCGGAGAGTTCCAGAAGGGCTGCGGAGTCGTCACCGGCTGCCGTGTCTGGTCGGGTGGCGTGGGAGTAGAAGGCGAATTGCTCCAGGGTGTGCAGCATCTCGGCTTCGGTGCACTGGGAGGGGTCGCGTAGACAGCCGCACAGGGTGCGGAATGAGGCGAGAACGTCGCTGGTGTTGGGGGTCCACTGCAGTTTGCTCAGCAGGGTCCTGAAGCCTGCGAAGGTTTCCGCCAGCTCTTCGAGGACGAGGTGGCGGGAGATGTCGTTCAGCTCGTGGGACTGTGTCTTGTCCTGTATTTCGCGGATCTGCAGTCCGTAGCGGAGCAGGTCGCGCAGGATGCCGCCTGACAGGGCGTGGGCGAGCATGACATAGGGGTCTTTGAGTGCCTGGGAGTGCTTGGCGAGGATCACGCGGGATTCCTCAAGGGTGCTGAGATGGACGTGGATGATGTCGTCCAGGGAGCTGTCGGTGACGTCCCGGTGCGGCAGGCCCCGGCGGACGAACGCGGCGCCGACATCTTCGGCCACCGAGATCAGGTAGTAGACGTCGGGCACGCCCAGGATGGCCTTAATCTCGCTGAGGTAGGCCAGGGCCTGAGTATCGGTGCCGAGGCGGTCAACCTCGTCGATGGCAATCACCACGGTCTTGCCTTGCTTGGCTTTCTCAGTGGCTATGCACTTGAGCAGGGTGCGGAACTCTTCCACCAGTTCGGGGAGACGGTGGAAACGGACGTGGTGTGGTTGGTGCCAAGGCTCAGGATCTGGGCGGCGCCGGTGGTCTGTCCGTGCGTGGCTTGTTGGATCGTCTGGAGACGGTAGAGGTGGCTGCGGCACTGGGTGATCAGTTCCGGTTCTTCCGGCCGCGGGCTTAAGTCTCCCACTTTCGACAGCAGGACTCCGGTGATGATGCCCACGAGCCGGAGTGGGTTCTGAGGGTCCGACAGAAGGGTGTGTGTCTGCGGGTTGTCGATGAGATACAGCAGCAGGTACGTCCCAGCGGCTGCGGCCAAGGGGCGGAAGATCTTCTCCAGGGAGATGTGCCACCTGCCGAGGGGGAATTCGAGTTCGGAATCGCGAACTTGGCGCAGGAGCCACCAAAGGGCCATCAGCAGTATTGTGTAGAAACCAGTTGTGCCTAGCTCGGTCGGCTGCGCGCGCTGAAAGTGCAGGGATTGCTGGCGCATCTGTTGGTCCAAGAGCACTGTGCCGGCCGACAACCAGGCCAGGAGCAGACCGAGAGGCCTGCTGCCACTCATGCACACTCGTCCCAGCAGACGGGGCAGCCAGGCCGCGTGCCGCGACTGCCACCAGGCAAGCCCGCGACAGTGACCGTCACGCTGGCTATGACCGTGTGACCCTGCCAGATCTCCGTCGCCTCCGACTCGTCCTACCTGTACCGGCTCGCCGGGCAGAGCTTCAGCCTGGAGGACCAGACGGTGGAGCACCTACTGCCGGACCTCAGTGACCGCCTCCTGCGCAACGACGAGCTGTCGCAGGAGCTGGGCCGCACTTCGTTGCGCATCGTCTACCAGCACCGCAACTTCGCCACGGGGCTGAGGATGACCGTGCGCCTGTTGGACGAGGCCTTCGTCACGGAGACCGCCGCCTGGATGCGCGGCTACGCACGCATCACGTCGCGGACGGACCTGTACAGCAACGGCGGAGAGGACAAGGTGCGCCTCGTCACGGCCACCCCGCTCTACGTGGAGTATGCGCCCCCGCCCTGAACTACTCCGGGGCCTAACGAACATCGAGCATCTCAGCCAGAGAGCCACATTGCCATGTAAGGCACTCAATCGGCTCGGCGGCCAGCGAGGATTGCTGATCCCGGCAGGCAGTGAGGGGCTCGGCGCGATCATCGAGCTGCCTCTCCTGGGGTGAGCTGAGCCCCGCCACAGCTGCGACGTGTGGTCGCACCAGCCGCGCCGTGAACGCCTTACCCCTGGGGTATGGCGGTGTCCCTTTCCCTTGCCCAGCGTCGGCTCCAGGTGTCCAGCGGACTCAGCGCCTCGACGAGGTCCCGGCCGAGCGGTGTGAGGTGGTAGCCGTCGCCGTGCGGGGTGAGCAGGCGGGCGTCGGTCAGCTCGACCAGGCGGGTGCTGAGCACGAGGCGGGCGAGCGCCCCAGGGGATGGCCTGCTCGATGCGTCAGAACGCATTCGTAGCAGTCGGGCCCGCGCAGCCTCACATCCGGGATCTCAGCACGTCGACCTCACAGCCCGGCGCGAAGGGGTCGAAGCCGTGCTCGGTCAGCCAGCGAACGATCAGCAGGCTTCGCAACGACCACCACGCGTGGATCATGGCGAGGTCGATTTCGGTGCCATAGCCGGCGATGACGTCGTCGAGGTGCTCCTCGTGTCCGAGCGTGAAGGTGGCGAGGTCGTGCAGGGCATCACCCTGGCCCGCCTCGGACCAGTCGATGATGCCGGTGACCTCGTCGCCGTCGACGAAGACGTGCGCGATCTGCAGGTCGCCGTGGGTGAACGCCGGAGTCCACGGC
>NZ_JBHUQX010000467.1:0-6755 GCF_042674225.1 Streptomyces sp. NPDC056948 | reverse complement strand
GAAGGACGGTGCCGCGTGACGGAGGAGACCCCGGGCTTCGACGAGCAGCAGCCCGACGTCCCTTCCGGCGCCACCTCCGATGACGCCGAGCCGAAGGCCGCCTCCCCCTCCGAGGAGGGGGCGGCCCCGGCCGGGGACACGGGCCAGGACGTGGCCCTGGTGGCCCAGCTGGACCAGGCCCGCACGGCGCTGGGCGAGCGCACGGGCGACCTCCAGCGCCTCCAGGCCGAGTTCCAGAACTACCGCCGCCGGGTCGAGCGCGACCGGATCGCGGTCAAGGAGATCGCCATCGCGAACCTCCTGACCGAGCTCCTGCCCGTGCTCGACGACATCGGCCGCGCACGCGAACACGGCGAACTGGTCGGCGGCTTCAAGTCCGTCGCCGAGTCGCTGGAGGGCACCGCGGCGAAGATGGGCCTGCAGCAGTTCGGCAAGGAGGGCGAGCCCTTCGACCCGACGATCCACGAAGCCCTGATGCACAGCTACGCACCGGACGTCACCGAGACGACGTGCGTGGCGATTCTGCAGCCCGGGTACCGGATCGGCGAGCGCACCATCCGCCCCGCGCGGGTGGCGGTGGCCGAACCCCAGCCGGGGGCACAGACGGTCAAGGCGGACGAGTCCGCCGACGCCGACGACAAGGAGAGCGGTGGCCCGGACGAGGGCTGACGTCATAACGGACGACAGGAAGGAGGGGCGTCGAGGATGAGCACCAAGGACTTCATCGAGAAGGACTACTACAAGGTCCTCGGCGTCCCCAAGGACGCCACCGAGGCCGAGATCAAGAAGGCGTACCGGAAGCTCGCCCGCGAGAACCACCCGGACGCCAACACGGGAAACGCCAAGGCGGAGGAGCGCTTCAAGGAGATCTCCGAAGCCAACGACATCCTCGGCGATCCCAAGAAGCGCAAGGAGTACGACGAGGCACGCGCCCTCTTCGGCAACGGCGGCTTCCGCCCGGGGCCGGGCGGCGCGGGCGGCTCCTTCAACTTCGACCTGGGCGACCTCTTCGGAGGCGGCGCCCAGGGCGGCCAGGGCGGCGGCCAAGGAGCCGGCGGCTTCGGCGGCGGGATCGGTGACGTCTTCGGGGGCCTGTTCAACCGCGGCGGTGCGGGCGCGGGGACGCGCACGCACCCGCGGCGCGGCCAGGACATCGAGTCCGAGGTCACGCTCAGCTTCACGGAGGCGATCGAGGGCGCGACGGTCCCGTTGCGGATGTCCTCGCAGTCACCCTGCAAGGCCTGCTCGGGCACCGGCGACAAGAACGGCACACCGCGCGTGTGCCCGACCTGCGTCGGCACCGGGCAGGTCGCCCGGGGCAGCGGCGGGGGCTTCTCCCTCACCGACCCCTGCCCCGACTGCAAGGGCCGCGGCCTGATCGCGGAGCACGCCTGCGAGGTCTGCAAGGGCAGCGGCCGGGCCAAGTCCTCGCGGACCATGCAGGTGCGCATCCCCGCGGGCGTCAGCGACGGCCAGCGGATCCGGCTGCGCGGCAAGGGTGCGCCCGGTGAGCGGGGCGGTCCGGCGGGCGACCTGTACGTGGTCGTGCATGTCGACTCCCACCCGGTGTTCGGCCGCAAGGACGACAACCTCACCGTCACCGTCCCGGTGACCTTCGCCGAGGCGGCCCTCGGCGGCGAGGTCCGGGTGCCGACGCTGGGCGGCCCGCCCGTCACGCTGAAGCTGCCGCCGGGCACGCCCAACGGCCGTACCATGCGCGCCCGGGGCAAGGGCGCGGTCCGCAAGGACGGCACCCGCGGGGACCTTCTGGTCACCGTCGAAGTGAGTGTTCCGACGGACCTGACGGGGAAGGCTCGTGACGCACTCGAGGCGTATCGCGAGGCGACCGCGAGTGAGGATCCGCGGGCGGATCTGTTCCAGGCCGCGAAGGGAGCATGAGTCAGATGGACGGTCGTCGGCGCAATCCGTATGAACTGACCGAGGAAACCCCGGTCTACGTCATCTCGGTGGCGGCCCAGCTGTCCGGCCTGCACCCCCAGACCCTGCGCCAGTACGACCGCCTGGGCCTGGTGTCTCCGGACCGCACCGCGGGCCGGGGCCGGCGCTACTCGGCCCGTGACATCCAACTGCTGCGCACCGTCCAGCAGTTGTCGCAGGACGAGGGCATCAACCTGGCCGGCATCAAGCGCATCATCGAACTGGAGAACCAGGTCGCCGCGCTCCAGGCCCGTGCGGCCGAACTGGAGAACGCGCTCGACGGCGCGGCGGCGGCGATGCGCCAGCGCGAGGCGGCGGTGCACGCGTCGTACCGCCGCGACCTCGTGCCGTACCAGGAGGTCCAGCAGAGCAGCGCGCTGGTGGTGTGGCGGCCGAAGCGGCAGCAGCAGTCGGACTGACCGACGCGTGAGTCTGTGAAGGGGCCGGGAGGCAACTCCCGGCCCCTTTCGTGTGTCTTGGCCCGGTTTCGCTGGGTCTCCCGTCGATGGGTGGCTCGTGCAGGGAACTTGGAGATGATTCCGCAGAGTCTTCACAACGCTTGCGGAGCGTGGTGTTGTCATCTCGTTAAGTGGTTCCGCTTGACGCTGGGGGCCGCGTCCGCGTTGGCTTTTCAGTCACATGGGCCACAAAGCTGTGCCCACGTCCGAATCACACGCGAAGTGAGCTCCCGCCATGCGTCGTCGTATCTCCATATCCGTGGCCGCGGCCGCGATGTCCGTCACGCTCGCCGGCTGCGGCGCGCTCAACGCGACGGGGAGCAGTGACGACGCGAGCCCGGCCAAGGGCAACGACATCACGGTGGGCCTGTTGCTCCCCGAGAAGGCGAACACCCGGTACGAGAACTTCGACTACCCGATCATCAAGACGAAGGTCGAGTCCCTCACCAACAACAAGGGCCGCGTCGAGTACGCCAACGCCGAGGCGGACGCCGACACGCAGGCGGGCCAGATGCAGAAGATGATCGACGACCGGGTCGACGTGATCCTGCTGGACGCGGTCGACTCGCAGGCCATCGCGAGCGGCGTCAAGAAGGCCAAGGAGGCGGGCATCCCGGTCATCGCCTACGACCGGCTGGCCGAGGGGCCCATCGAGGCGTACATCTCCTTCGACAACGAGCTGGTCGGCGAGGTCCAGGGGCGCACCCTGCTGGAGGCCATCGGCGAGGACGCGAGCCTCTCCGACAAGATCGTCATGATGAACGGCTCGTCGACCGACCCGAACGCCAAGCAGTTCAAGGCGGGCGCGATGTCCGAGCTGAACGGCAAGGTGACGATCGCGCAGTCCTACGACACGAAGGACTGGAAGCCGGAGAACGCGCAGGCGAACATGGCCGAGGCGATCCAGGCGATCGGCAAGGACGACATCGCCGCCGTCTACTCCGCCAACGACGGCATGGCCGGCGGCATCGTCAAGGCGCTGGAGGCCGCGGGCGTGAGCGACCTGCCGCCGATCACCGGGCAGGACGCGGAGCTCCAGGCGGTGCAGCGGATCATCGCGGGCGAGCAGTACATGAGCGTGTACAAGTCGTACCCGCAGGAGGCCGAGAACGCCGCTGAGATGGCCGTGGCCAAGGTCCAGGGCCGGGACATCCAGTTCGCCGCCCTCACCCGCGACAAGGTCGACAGCCCCACCCAGAAGGGCATCCCGGCGCAGCTCGTGCCCGTGGTCGCGCTGACGAAGGGGAACATCAAGGACACGGTGGTCGCGGACGACATCTACAAGCTGTCGGACATCTGCACGACCAAGTACGAGACGGCCTGCCGGGCGATCGGCCTGAAGTGACCGTGTGAGGGGCCGCTTCCGATGCGGCCCGCTTCGCTCCGTTCCCGTCCGGCCTCACCCTCGGCGGGATCCGGCCACCCCCTGGCCATTTGTTGCAAGGTGACGAGCTGAGGCTCGGCGAAACCGGTGTGTACCGGTGGTTTCCGGTGGTCGCGGCGCGGGGAGCCGTGTTGCGGAGCAGGTCCCGTCCGCGCATAGTTGCGCTGCGGAAGTCGGCGAACCGGGGGTGGGATGGGCGATGGCCGGGCACGGGGCGGAGGAGCATCCACACGGTGCTGACCGACTGTGCGAGGCCGGGGATCGCGTGTATTCCCGGGCCGTACGGCGGGGCCGCGTGCCGCGCGGGGATGCCGAACCGGTGCCCTGTCTGCTGGAGCTCGCCCTGCTGCACCCGGACCCCGACGACATGGACTGGCTGGTGCCGACCTCCCCGCAGGAGGTCATGACCCGGCTGCTGCGCGGGATGTACGACGAGGTCAGCGCGAGTCAGCGGCGGGTGGGTTCGGCCGTGGCGGCCGTCGAGTGGTACGCCGGTCTCGGCCGCCGGGTACGGCCGGCCCCGCCGGCGGGCGAGGGCCCGGCGATCCGGGTGCTGGACGGGCTCGCCCGGATCCAGGCCGCGATGGACGAGGCGACCCAGGCGTGCACGACCGAGGTGCTCACGGTCCAGCCCGGCGGCATCCGGCGCGAGGCGGAACTCTCCGAGGGCCTGCACCGGGCGATGGCGCTGCGCGGCCGCGGGGTGCGGATGCGGGACCTGTACACACACGTCGCCCGGCACGGGCAGGGGCTGCTCACGTATCTGGAGCTGATGGGCGACGCGGTGGAGGCCCGCACGCTGGACGAGGTGATCGACCGGCTGATCCTCTTCGACCGGACGGTGGCCTTCGTCCCCGCCAACACCGACCGCACGATGGCCCTGGAACTGCGGCACCCGGCGCTCATCGAGTACCTGGTCACGGTGTTCGAGCGGCTGTGGCGCCTGGCCACCCCGCTGACCGCCCCGCTCCCCGAGACCGGCATCGAGGGCATCTCCCACCGGGAGCAGTCCATCGCGGCCCTGCTGGCGGAGGGCCACCAGGACGCGGTGATCGCGGAACGGCTGGGGATAAGCGTCCGGACGTGCCGGGCACACATCGCACGGCTCTCGGAGACGCTGGGCGCGGCCAGCCGCACGCAGTTGGGCGTCCGCATCGCCCAGGCAGGCCTGGACGGCCCACCGCGCTCCGCCGCGTCCGTCCGGGTTCCCGGTCAGGAATCCCCGACCGTCCGATGACGTCCTCCCTCTTCAGTGCTCCTGCTGAAGGATCCCCGACTGCGCTATCAGGTAGCCGAGTTGGGCCCGGCTGCCGCTGCCCAGGGCCGAGGCCAGCTTGGCTATGTGGGCACGGCAGGTGCGTACGTTCATGCCCAGACGGCGGGCGATGGCCTCGTCGACGTGGCCCTCGACCAGGAGCTTGGCGATCGAGTACTGGATCTCCGTGATGCCGTCGCGGGCGGTCTCGTACGGGGTGCCCGTGCTCAGCGGCACCGAGCGGTCCCACAGGTACTCGAAGAGCTTGATGAGGTAACGGACCAGGCCGGGGTGGCGCAGCTCCAGGGCGACCTGCTGGTCGTCGCGGGCGGGGATGAAGGCGACCGACTCGTCGCAGATGATCAGGCGCTCGACGAGTTCGTCGATGGTGCGGTACTCCGCCTTGCCGTTGGAGAGCTGGGCGGCGTAGGCGAGCTGCTCGGGGTTGTAGTGGGCGGTGTGCTGGTACAGGGTGCGGATGCGCACGCCGCGTTCGATCAGCGGCCTGTCACGCTCCAGCCCGCGCAGCAGGCTGCGTTCGGACATCCGGTCGCTCGGCTGGACGGTGAGCATCTCCGCCTGGCACTGGATGGTGGCCATGTTGAGCGCGGCGTTGATACGTTCTCCGCCTTCGAGCACAGTGATGGCGTCACTGGTGGCGGCAAGCTGGGTACCCAGGGCCATGAACGGCTGAAAGGTCTCCGCGAGGCCGGTTGCCAGACGGCGGCGGTCGGCTATCTCCTGCTCCAGCGGGTTGAGCTGCCGGGACAGGGCGACCGCCGGGGGCACCGGCCGCAGCCAGTTCGGGTCGTCCGGATCGGGATGAAGCAGGGCGAACTCCAGCAGGCAGGGGGCGGGCTCCGCATCCTCGCGAGCGATGCGTCCGGCGCGCAGTGCGGCGGCATACAGACGGCCGCCCTCCTCGCACCACTCGGTCATCGCATGGGGATGTGTCGCCTTAGTCCGATTCGCTGCCAAATCTCCACCCCCCAGGGTCCTGAACATGCAGGAACATGATGCATCGATTGTGTGGCCATGACGTGCCCGAATGAGCCATCGTCGTACCTGACGGGGGAAAAGGGGACCTTCAAGTGAGGACGAAGCCGACTATGCGTAACAGAATGCTTCGCTCGGTGCTTGTCGCCGCCTTCTCCGTCGTTGTGGCCCTCGGCACCCTGAGTGGCTTCTCCGATACGAAGGATGATGTTCGGGCGAACAGCAGCTGGCCGTCTGTTGCCGTGAACACCAACGGCGCGAGTAACAGCAGTTGGCCGAGTTCCGGGGCAGCGGAATCCGGGAGCTGACCGTGACCACTCCACCCGACGACCGCTCCTTCCGTCGTGAAATGGCCACCGCCTACCGCTCCGGCTGGCACTTCATCGACCTGGTCACCGCCATCCCCCACAGTGGTGACTCGTTGATGGTGACCGTTTTCGGCGAGCCGGTGGTCGTCACGCGGGACGAGGACGAGGACGTGCGGGCTTACCGGTGTCTGCGGCGGCCTCGGGGGGCGCCGCAGCCTGTGCGATGTGCCGTACGGTACGGAATGATCTTTGTGAACCTGGACCAAAGGGACCACGAGCAGGTGGACGCCGAATCCCCTGCACCGAGGACCATCTCTGCCACCCCCCGCAGTGCCTGACGCGATTCCCCCGTCGTAACAGATCGCTCAGGTGCTTCCCCCCGCAGCGGCGTCACCGTGACCTGAACACGGTGACGC
>NZ_JBHUQX010000466.1:0-6809 GCF_042674225.1 Streptomyces sp. NPDC056948 | reverse complement strand
TCTGCTGGGCGAGGACTACTGGCAGTTCTCACCGTTGTTGATGCACTGGACCATCTCGTTCATCGTGTTCTCCTCGAAGAAGTTGATGAAGTCGTTGTGGTCCGTGATCGGCTTGTGCAGCTGCTCCGGGAAGGAGTCCACCGCGAACGCGTTCTGGACCTGTCCATTGTTGATCTGCGGCGCCGGGACGTCGTAGACCAGACGGACCTGGAGCTGGGGGATGGCCTGGAAGCCGTTCGAGCAGCTGCCGTCCGCTTCCACGAAGTCCACGTGGGTGCGGTGGTTGGCGCTGTCGATGTTCTGGCCGTCCCAGCAGCTCTGGAAGTTGGACAACCGGACCATGTTGCTGCCCTCGGGGCAGATCGGGTACTTGTCCGTCGACTGCCGGTCCTCGAAGCCGGTGCAGGTCCAGGAGGTGTTGGCGTTGTTCAGACCGTTGGTGAAGGCCTTGGCGTCACCCGTGATGATCCGCAGCGCCTTCGGCATCGCGACGACGTCGCTCGTCCGGTTGCCCACGAACTTCAGCTCCGCCTGGGCGGGCTCGACGATCTTGCCGACGTTGCCGTCCTGGCCACCGCCGGGCTGGCCGGCGTCGATGTCGTCCGAACCGTCCTGGATCCGGATGACCGGCCAGAAGTACGTCGACTTGTCGGCCTGGTTCTGGCAGGTCGTCTCGCCGTTCTCCAGGTCCTCGTCGCTCGCGAAGGCGTTGTTGGCCTGGTTGCCGACGTAGTCGTGCTGGTGCTGCGCACCGTTGGACACGCCGGGCGCCACGATCACGTTGTCCGAGTTGCGGTTCTCGTTCTCGTTGACGCCGCAGTTCGTGGTGAAGGTGCCCGTGGAACCACCGTCGCCGTTCGAGGCCAGACCGTTCGGCAGGTTGCGGGAGTTGGGCTGGACGTCCTCGATGTTGACGAAGTCCGCGGCTGCCGGGCCGTTGCCGTCCTGACCGCCGTTGCCGCCCTGGCCCTGGTCCTGACCCTGGTCCTGACCACCCTGGTCCTGGCCCTGGTCCTGACCGTCCTGACCGTCCTGGTTCTGGCCGTCCTGGTTCTGACCGTCCTGGCCGTCCTGGTTCTGGCCGTCCTGGTTCTGATCGCCCCCGGCCTGGCCGTCGTTGGTGTTCGCGTCGGCGTTCATGCCCTGGCACTCGGCCATCTGGGCGAGGTTGCCCGGCGCCTGGCCGCCAACCCGCTTGATGTTGATGCCGATCCGGTCGATGGCGGCGGTCCGCTTCGACTTCAGCGGGCCGAGGATGGCGTTGTTGACGAAGCCGGAGTCACCGGCCTGGGCCTGACGCGTGGAGGCGAGCCGGGTGTAGGCCTCGCTGATCTGCTTGTCGAGGTTCGCCAGCTCCTTGTCCACACCCTGGCGCGCGCCGTCCGGCACGTCGGTCAGGCTCTGTCCTACGTCGGGGCACTGGATCGTGGCGACCTGCGCACCCGCGGACTTCGTCTGGTTCGCCGAGTTCTCCTCATGCGCCGAGGCATAGAAGTTTGCCCAGATCAGCCCGCCCCCACCGAGCGCTAGGGCCGCCGATGCGGCTATGGCCTTGGTGGCCATCGGCGTCCGGCGTTTTCTTGTGTTGCGTCCCATGGAACTCCTCTGACTTCCTTTTTCGGGGGCATCGAGGCGCCCGACAGGAGTGAAGCGGCTCCCTTCCATACGGAGGTGGTCCCAGGGGTGTTCAGGTGTCTCTGAAATTGATGCGAGATTCGTGAGGGCTCTGTGTTCTCAACAGCCCATTTGGTACCGCGAGTTGTTGATCCCCCACGGTCGGTGAACCGGCGAGTCCGGTTTCACCGGCCGTGGTCGAGATACGCCAGAACCGCCAGCACGCGGCGGTTGTCGTCGTCCGAGACCTCCAGTCCCAGTTTGGCGAAGATGTTCGCGGTGTGCTTGGCGATGGCCCGTTCCGTCACCACCAGCCGGCCGGCGATCGCCGCGTTGGTCCGGCCCTGCGCCATCAGCTCCAGCACCTCCCGCTCCCGGGGCGTCAGCCGCGCCAGCGGCCGGTCGTCGCCCGACCGGCGCGCCAGCAACTGCTGGATGACCTGCGGATCCATCGCCGTACCCCCGGCGGCGACCCGCCGTACGGCGTCCACGAACTGCTCGGCGTCGAACACCCGGTCCTTCAGCAGGTATCCGACCCCGCCGCTGCCGTCGGCGAGCAGCTCACGCGCGTAGAGCTGCTCCACGTGCTGGGAGAGCACCAGTACCGGCAGGCCGGGCCGCTCGCGGCGGGCGTCGAGCGCGCACTGCAGCCCCTCGTCGGTGTGCGTGGGCGGCAGGCGTACGTCGACCACGGCGACGTCCGGTTCCAGCTCGGCCAGCGCGGCGGCCAGTTCGGGACCGGACTCCACGGCCGCCGCGATCTCGAAGTCGTGCGCCTGGAGCAGCCGGACGAGCCCGTCGCGCAGCAGGAAGAGGTCTTCGGCTAGGACAACGCGCAAGGGATCTCCATGGTGACCATGGTGGGACCGCCCGCAGGGCTGCTGACGGCCAGGACGCCGTCGAATGTACCCAGCCGCCGCTCGACTCCGGAGAGTCCTGAACCGGCTCCGATCACCGCACCTCCCTTGCCGTTGTCGGTGACGGACACCCGCAGCATCCCGTCGGCGTGGTGCAGGTCGGCCCAGATCCGGTCGGCTCCGGAGTGCTTCACCGCGTTGGTGAGCACCTCGCTGACGGCGAAGTACGCGGCGGACTCCACGGGCGCCTCCGCCCGCCCGGGCAGGTCCACGCTCACCTCGGCGGTCACCGGCAGCCGCAGCGCCAGCGCCCGTACCGCGTCGCCGAGGCCGCGCTCGGCGAGGACCGGCGGATGGATGCCGCGCACCAGCTCGCGCAGTTCGGCGAGGGCCTCGACCGACGACGTGCGGGCCTGCGCGATCAGCTCCTTGGCCTTGGCCGGGTCCTTGTCGAGGAGCGCCTCGATGGTGCCCAGGTCCATGCCCACCGCGACCAGCCGGGCCTGGGCCCCGTCGTGCAGGTCCCGCTCGATGCGCCGCAGCTCGGCGGCGGAGGTGTCGACGGCGTCGCGCCGTGTCTCGGTCAGGACCCGCACCCGCTCGGCCAGTCCGCGCTGGCCGGAGCCCAGGACGGCCTGGGTGAGCCGGAAATGGACGTCCAGCAGCAGCGGGGTGAGGAAGTGCGCGAAGAAGAGGATGACCAGGCCCAGGGCGGCGGCACCGAGCGCGGACACCTGCCCGGTGACCTTGACGAAGCCGTACCAGTACCCGTCGGGGAAGACCCGCCACAGACCGGCCGCGAGCGTGAAGCCCTCCAGCGGGTACAGCCACAGCGCGGCGGGCAGCAGCGCGGTGAGGAACCCCGCCGTCATGTCGACCGGCAGCCACATCAGGTCCCGCCAGGTCGCCGGGTCGCGCAGCATCCCCAACGTGGCCGCCCACGGATTGGCGCCCTTCGGCAGCGGCCGGTACGCCGGCGGGATCCGCACCCCGCCCCACTCCGCCGCGAGCACCCGCCGCCAGTTCGCGAACGCCCGCACCCCCTTCAGTACGTACGGCGTCGTGACGAGCCCGATGCCGATCGGGATGAGCGCCATGGACACCAGGGACAGGGTGAAGCACAACACCGCCCCCGGTAACGAGACGAGGGCCACCCCCAGCCCCCGTAGCGCGGCGAGCACGACGCGCCGCCCCTTCGCTGCCCTGTAGCCGCTCTTCGTCTCGATGGTCATGGCGTCAGTCTCGCCGAGCGGGGGTGCGGGGTCACTGGGCCGGGACACCCGGTCAGGGGGTGGTGTTACGTACACCCAGGGAGGCGGGGCGGTGGTTCATATTCCTCCGCCGGTCGCGAGCACCTTCGCCTCCACCTCCGGGTCGAGTCCCGAGCGCGGCCGGTCCGGCCGCTGGGGTGCCGTGCCGCCGATGTCCTGGAGCCAGCTCCAGGTGTCGGCCACGGTCTCCGTGACGGGCCGGCAGCTCAGCCCCGCCTCCACCGCCCGGGAGACGTCCGCGCTGTGCAGGGCGTCGTGCAGATCGCTGCCCGGCGGCACCCACACCGGCAGCTCGGTCCACGGCTCGACGCCCGCCTCCAGGATCACCTCCGGCTCGGTCCACCGCGGTTCGGCACCGCCGCCGGTGACCCGTACACACGCGTCCAGCAGTTCGCCCATCGTGGCGTGCCCCTGCGGACTGGCCAGGTTGTACGGCCCGCTCAACTCCCGCCCGGCCGCGTGCAGGATCCACTCGGCCAGGTCCCGGACGTCCACGTACTGCAGGGGCAGCTCGCGCGGGCCCGGGGCGAGTACCGCACCGCCGCGCGCCGTACGGCCCAGCCACCAGGGCAGCCGGCCGATGTTCTCGTACGGGCCGAGGATCAGCCCGGCCCGGACGAGCACCGACCGGTCCTCGCCGAAGGCGTCCAGCACGGCCAGTTCACCGCCGCGCTTGTCCTGCGGGTACGCGGTCTGCTCCGCGTCGGCCGAGGCGCCCTCCACCAGGGGCGCGTCCTCGCCGTACCCGGCGGGCGGGGCCCACGCGTACACCGAGCAGCTCGACACGTACACGTACCGGCGGGCGCGGCCCCGCAGCAGCCGCGCCGTGTCCCGCACCGCGCGGGGCGCCGCCGACCAGGTGTCGACGACGACGTCCCACTCGCCCGGGTCGTCGGCGAGGGCGGCGAGACCGCCGGGCGCGGTGCGGTCGCCCAGCAGCGACCGCGCGCCCGCCGGCGCCTCGTGCCGCCCCCGGTGGAAGACGGTCACGTCCCAGCCCCGCCCCAGGGCCGCCTCCACGACGGCCCGCCCCGCGAACTCCGTACCACCCAGCATCAGAAGCCTCATGCCGCTGACTCTGCCCGGTGGGGCGGCGGTACGGAACAGGGATCTGCCGTCAGCAGAGCCGTCGGCGGATCCCGTCGGCGGACGGGCGGGGGCCAGTGGCTCAGCGGCCCACGGGAGGCACGTACTTGTATCCGACCCGGCGTACCGTCCGGATCGTGTCGCGGTGCTCCGCGCCCAGCTTGCGGCGCAGCCGGGCGACGTGGACGTCGACCGTGCGGCCGTCACCCACGTGTCCGTAGCCCCACACCGTGCCGACGAGCTGGTCACGGGTGTGCACCCGGCCCGGGTGCGCCACCAGGTGGGCGAGCAGCTCGAACTCCAGATACGTGAGGTCGAGCGGCCGGCCGGCCACCTGGGCGGTGCGCTGCACGGTGTCGACGCGGATCAGCTGCTCGCCGTCCGGCTCGGGACCGGCCTCGGGGCCGACGGGCTCCGGCCGGTCCGGCACCGCCACCGGGAACGGCGGCTGCTGGTCGGCCGGGACGAGCACCAGATAGCCGATCATCGGCGGCTGCCCCGGCAGCGTGGGGAGCGTGTGCTGCGGCGCCGGAAGCCAGGTGGCACCCGGCGGCAGCAGATCAGCGACGGTCACCACCTCGTCCCGGTCGACGGCACGCAGCCGATGGCGGGCGCTGTTCGCGGGAGGGGTGTTGAGGGCGGCGGTGGACAGGGAACGAGTGGTCGCCATGAGAGGTCAGCTCTTTCGCGCGAGGAGTTCGTCGGGAGGTCGACGGCCGCGAGTTCGTGGTCGGGGTCGCCGAGGGACGTACGCGGTTCGCGCTGGCCGAAGGCCGGGGTGTACGGCTTTAGAGGGCCGGCGCGTTCGTCGCGCGGCAACACACCCGGTCGAAGTCGTGGTCCTGACGGGACGGCCAGAAGGGCTCGAGGTCATGACGACCCGTCGCGGTGTACTTCTGGTAGCTGGCCATGGGCCCATTGAAGCAGAGGGGACCCCGCGCCGGGACCCTCCTCTCACAGCTTGGACATCTGCCGGACATCCGGCCGGCCTGCCGGAACCTCATCCCACCAGGCGCTTTCGCCACTCGAGGGGTGCGACATCGATCGCCTTGCCCGGGTCGCCGTCCCACTCAGTGGACAGCCCCGCCGCGGTCAGCGCCGCCACGACCTCGTGTCCGACGGCCTTCGTGGTCTCCTCGGAGCCGTCGAATCCGCCGTAGTACAGCGACAGACCGTGGCCCTCCGCCGCGCCGCGGGTGCACTGGTGGTGAAAGAACACGAACCCCCGCACCTCCGGCTTGCCGTCCGCCTCCGCGCCGATCTCCGCCATGCCACAGCTTCGGCAGCAGGTGAAGTCCTCGCGGGCCACGATGCCGGCGCGGTCCAGGGCCGCGAAAGCACGCTCCAGCCGGTCCGGGTCGGTCGGTTCGCTCCACGTCTCCTGCTCGTCGACGCGCTCCAGCCACAGCCGCTCGACGGTCTGGCGGGCCTGCGCCGAGGAGACGGGGGAGGAGTCCTCCTTGCCCCGCATCAGGTACACCGTCTCGTGGACCATCGTCTCGATGCCCAGGTAGCCGTCCCGGAGCATCTCGTGGACGTACCCCTCGGCCCGCGCCGAGACCTCGGGGGCGAGCGGGGGCGGAGGGGCAGGCAGCCCGAACTCCTCGCGCTCCCAGGTGATCCCGGTGTCCCAGCCGTCCTCCTGGCGCCCCCAGCGGACCATCACCTCGGAGACGAGGCCCGGATCGGCCAACCGGGTCACCCACATATGCGGAACGGACCCCGTGCGGTGCTGGAGGTCGTAAGCCCCGTCCCCGTCGCGTGCCGTCTGGATGAAGACCATCGGCCGGTCCGGTATCCGCTGCACGATGAGGAAGTGGTCGTCGTCCCCGCCGATCCGCTCCACCAACTCCCGCAGCTCCCGCGCCGCGATCCGCGCGTACGCCCGCCCGCTCTCCGTCTGCACCTTGACCGCGAGGCCCCCGTCGATCTCCATGCCCCTCACCCTGACACGCCCCACTGACAACGCGAGGGGGCGCCC
>NZ_JBHUQX010000465.1:0-6828 GCF_042674225.1 Streptomyces sp. NPDC056948 | reverse complement strand
GGGAAGAAGAACCCGTCCGGGATGTCGATGCGGCCCTGCGAGCCGGTGACCGAGGCGGAGGTCGCCGTACCGCCGACGATGGAGCAGTGCACCGAACCAAGAGCGCCGCTCTCCCAGGAGAGCAGCGCTCCCGTCTGGAGATCGACACCCTCCTCGGAGAGCACCGCTCGCGCCGCGATGTCCGACGGCTCCCCGAGCAGAAGCTGCGCGAACGACACCGGATACACGCCGAGATCGAGCAGCGCGCCCCCGCCCAGCTCCGGATTCCGTAGCCGGTGCGAGGGCGGAAAAGGACCGGCCAGCCCGAAATCGGCCTGCACACTGCGTACTTCGCCGATCGCACCGTCGTCCACCAGCGACTTCAGCCGGCGCACCAGCGGATTGCAGTACATCCACATCGCCTCCATCAGGAAGCGCCCGTGCTCCCGCGCCAGCGCGACGAGTTCCGCCGCCTCGCCGACGTTCAGCGTGAAGGGCTTCTCGCACACCACGTTCCGCCCGGCCGCCAGACACAGACCGGCGGCGGTCCGGTGCGCCGTGTGCGGTGTGGCCACGTAGACGACATCGATGTCCTCGTCCCGCGCGAGCGCGTTCCAGTCGCCGTACGCCCGGGGTATCCCGAACCGCTCCGCGAACGCCTTCGCCGACTCCTCGGACCGCGACGCCACCGCCACGACCTCCGCGTCCGGCAGGTCGAACAGATCCGCCGTGAACGCGGCCGCGATCCCACCGGTCGCCAGGATGCCCCATCGCACCGTGTCCGCCGTCATTCCCGACCCGCCTTCACCTTGTGACCCCGAGCAGTCCGTACGAGCTGAGAGCATAGGGGGCGATCGAATCGAACAGGGAGGGACTCATGCCCGAGGGTGGGGCGTCCATATCGAACACCGCGCAGGGGGCCGCAGCAGAGACGGAGCGGCCCGACCTCACACCGCACCGCCGCACCGGGCTCCTCGTCACCTTCCTCCTCGGCAGCCTGACGGCCGTACCGCCGCTGGCGATGGACATGTACCTCCCGTCGCTGCCGGAGGTCACCCGCTCCCTGCACGCGCCCGCCGCGACCGTCCAGCTCACGCTCACCGCCTGCCTGGCCGGCATGGCGCTCGGCCAGCTCGTCGTCGGGCCGATGAGCGACCGCTGGGGGCGCCGCCGGCCGCTGCTCGCCGGGCTCGCCGTCTTCGTCGTCGCCACCGTCCTGTGCGCCCTCGCCCCCACCGTGGAACTCCTGGTCGCCTTCCGGCTGGCCCAGGGCCTCGCGGGCGCCGCCGCGATCGTCATCGCCCGGGCCGTCGTCCGCGACCTCTACGACGGCATGGCCATGGCCCGCTTCTTCTCCACCCTCATGCTGATCTCCGGAGTCGCCCCGATCGTGGCGCCGCTGATCGGAGGACAGGTCCTGCGCGTGACGGACTGGCGGGGCGTGTTCGTCGTCCTCACCGTCATCGGCATCGCGATCGGCGTCCTGGTCTGGACGAAGCTGCCCGAGACCCTGCCGCCCGCCGAGCGCCACAGCGGCGGCGTCGGCGAGGCCCTGCGCGCGATGCGCGGCCTGCTCGCCGACCGGTCCTTCGCCGGCTACACCCTCACCGGCGGCTTCGCCTTCGCCTCGCTCTTCGCCTACATCTCGGCGTCCCCCTTCGTCATCCAGGAGATCTACGGCGCCTCCCCGCAGACGTTCAGCCTGCTGTTCGGCGTCAACTCCGTCGGGCTGGTCCTCGTCGGCCAGATCAACGGCAAGATCCTGGTCGGCCGGGTCAGCCTGGACCGGGTGCTGGGGATCGGCCTGGCGATCGTCGTCGCCGCCGCGACCGCGCTGCTGCTGATGTCCACGGGCGTGTTCGGCGAGGTCGGTCTCGCGCCCGTCGCCGTCGCGCTCTTCGTGCTGATGTCCGCGATGGGCATCACCCTGCCCAACACCCAGGCCCTCGCGCTGATGCGCACCAAGCACAACGCCGGCTCCGCGTCCGCCCTGCTCGGCACGTCGTCGTTCCTCATCGGCGCGATCGCCTCCCCGCTCGTCGGCGTCGCCGGCGAGGACACCGCCGTCCCGATGGCCGTCGTCCAACTGGCCGCCGCACTGGTGGCAGTGGCCTGCTTCGTGGGAATGTGCCGACCTTGGAGGGCCTCGAAGACCTCGAAGGCCTCGGAGACGGAGAGCAGGACCGCGAGCGCGGAGGGAGCGGACAGCTGAGCGCACCGAGACTGCGCGACGGCACGCCGGAACGGGCCGGACTCGACCCCGCGGAACTGCGTCAGCTCGTCCGGGAGGTCCACGTCCTCACCACCGGGCGGCGCCCCTGGGCGCCGGGCGCGGTCCTGGTCGTCGGGCGCGGCCCCGTGATCGCGGTGGAGGAGGCGGCGGGCTGGGCCGTGCGGTACGCGGCCTACGACGAGGCCGCCGACGCCGGTGTGGAGCTGCCCGCCGAGGACCGCGTCCCGATGACCGTCGGCACGCCCTTCGACCTGGCATCTCTGACGAAACTGTTCACGTCCGTGGCCGCCGTGCAGCAGATCGAGCGCGGCACGCTGGGCATCGACGCGAAGGTGGGGGCGTATCTGCCCGACTTCACGGGGGCGGCCCGGCACGGCCTCACCGTGCGGCAACTGCTCACCCACACCTCCGGGCTGCGGCCCGAACTCCCGCTGTACGACTGCGCCGACGCCGCGCACCGGCTGGCGATGCTCCAGGCGGAGCCGCCGGTGGGCGTGCCCGGCACGTACTGCTACTCCGACCTGAACATGCTCCTCCTCCAGTACGTCCTGGAACGCGTCAGCGGCCGCACCCTCGACGTCCTTGTCCGCGACGGCATCACCCGGCCGCTGGGCATGACGGCGACGGAGTTCGGGCCGTGCGCCGGGGCGGCGGCCACGGAGGACCAGCGGCGGCCGTGGGCCAAGGCGGACCGGGGGATGCTGCGGGGCGAGGTCCACGACGAGAACGCCTGGGCGCTGGGCGGTGTGGCGGGCCACGCGGGCCTGTTCTCCACGGGCCGGGACCTCGCGGTGTTCTGCCGCACCCTCCTCGCCGGCGGCTCCTACGGCCCCGCCCGCATACTCGGCCCCGACTTCGTCGACCTCCTCTTCACCCCGCCCGGCCTCGGCTTCTCCCTGGACCAGCCGTGGTTCATGGGCGACCTGGCCGGCCGGGGAGCGGCCGGCCACACGGGCTTCACCGGCACGTCCCTCGTCCTCGACCCGGCGACGGACACGTTCCTGATCCTCCTCACCAACACGGTCCACCCACGCCGCCGCCGCCCGGACAACGCGCCCAGGGCAGCGGCGGGGGCACGGGTGGCCCGAGCGGTACGGGGAATCTGAGAGCGCCGCCCCCGGAAATGACCGGCGGGCTGGTCTGCGAGGGTCGTTCTCCAGGCCGGGCTCTCTGCCCGCGGGCACCGCCTGCCCGCACCGGTCGGCTCCCCAGCCCGAGCCCCGCGCGAGCGCCGCTGTCCACGTGCGAGCGCCCGTTCTGAGCGGCGGGCCGGTCCGCGAGGTCTGCTCTCCGGCCCGGGGGCGCTCTGCCCGCGGGCGCCGCCTGCCCACCTGTGCTGGCTCCCCAGCCCGAGCCCCGCGCGAGCGCCGCTCTCCCCGCGCGAGCGCCCGCTCTGAGCGGCGGGCCGGTCCGCTAGGTCTGCTCTCCGGCCCGGGGCCGCCCTGCCCGCGGGCGCCGCCTGCCCACCTCGGCCGGCTCCCCACCCCGAGCCCCGCTCTCCCGCGCGAGCCCCGCTCTCCACGCGCGAGCAGCCCCTGCCGCCCGAGCACCGCTCTCTCCCACCCCTGGCCCCCTCGTAGAATCGCCGGGTGAACGCCCCCGCACCCCCGGCTGCCGAAATCCTCCGTACCGCTCTCGCCGGTCTGCTCGACGGGCTGCCGCCGCGGCAGGCCTCGCGGGCGGTCGAGCGGCTGATCGCCAGTTATCGCGGGGCCACCCCGACCGACGCTCCCATCCTTCGGGACCGGGCCGATGTGGCCGCCTACGCGGCCTACCGGATGCCCGCGACCTTCGAGGCGGTGCGGTCGGCGCTGGAGGCGTTCGCGGATGCCGTGCCCGAGTGGGCGCCCGGCGGGCACCTGGACGTCGGCGGCGGTACCGGCGCCGCGGCCTGGGCCGTGACGGCGACCTGGGACGGGGAGCGGCCCGTCACCGTGCTCGACTGGGCCGAGCCCGCGCTGGCTCTGGGCCGGGAGATCGCCGCGGCCAACCCGGCCCTGCGGGACGTGCGGTGGCAGCGCTCCCGGATCGGAGCGGCGCTCACCCTCGAGAGCACGGATCTCGTCACGGTCTCCTACGTCCTCAATGAGCTGACCGCCCCCGACCGCACCGCCCTCGTCGACGCCGCCGCGGCCGCGGCCCAAGCCGTCGTGATCGTCGAACCCGGCACCCCCGACGGCTACGCCCGCGTCATCGAGGCCCGCGACCGGCTGATCGCCGCCGGCTTCCACATCGCCGCCCCCTGCCCGCACAGCGCGGCCTGCCCCATCGTCCCGGGCACGGACTGGTGCCACTTCTCCGCCCGGGTCAGCCGTTCCTCCCTGCACCGCCAGGTCAAGGGCGGCTCCCTCCCCTACGAGGACGAGAAGTTCAGCTACGTCGCCGCCGCCCGCTTCCCCGTCGAACCGGCTCCCGCACGCGTCGTACGCAAGCCCCAGATCCGCAAGGGCCAGGTCCTCCTCGACCTCTGCGAGACCGAACCGTCCCTGAACCGCACCACCGTCACCAAGCGCCACGGCGACCTGTACAAGGCCGCACGCGACGCGGACTGGGGTGACGCCTGGCCACCCGCACCCTGATCACCGACCTCCTGTCGGGTACGCCTAAGATCAACTCGCGCCTCTGGGCGTGAGCATGACGTACCAAAAAACGGGAGGAACCTTTGAAGAAGCTTCTGATCGCCCCGGTGGCGGTCGCGGCCCTGGCCCTGGCCGGATTCGTACCGAGTGCCTCCGGCACGGCGACCGTGCAGAACGACGACATGACCACCGTCGCGGCCACGGCGAAGTGCAAGAGCCTCACGGCGCTGTCGAACGTCAACGTGCGCAAGTCGGCCAGCACCAAGTCGACCATCCTGCGCCTCTGGTACAAGGGCACCAAGGGCTGCGACATCAAGGGTGTCGACGGCGGCTCGTACAAGAACGCCTGCGGGATCAAGAGCTACCACTACTGGCGCAAGGTCAACTACCGCGGCACCGTGGGCTACGTGCCCAACGTCTGCGTGAAGTACTCCTGACCGACCCAGCGGAACAACGCCTCCTCCGCCGACGCCCGGTCGGCGGGGGACAGGTTCGCGATGTCGACGTTGTGATTGCCGCCCGGCACCCACAGGAGCCGTGAGTCGGCACCCCCGGGCCGGAAGTGCTCGGCCACGGCCGGGTCCTGGGCGCCGTTGACGAACAGCAGCCGGCTGCCGCGGCGGCGGACCCAGCGGTCGATGTCCGGCATGGCGGTCGTGTCGAAGACCATGGGGATGTCCCGGGGGACGAAGTTGCGCGCCGCGATGCCGTCCGGGTGGCGCAGCAGGTCCGCCACGTGGGAGGTGGGGACATCGCCGTACCCCAACTGCGTGCCGATCTGGTACCAGTACGGGATGTACCGCCGGGCCGCGGTGTCGGCGTACAGGGACAGCCCCGCCCAGTTGTCCAGCCACGCGTACAGCTCGTCGGTCGTCGCCTCCGGGCCGGGAATCGCGGCGGTGTCGGCCGGCGTCGCGCGCTGCCAGAACATGAACAGCACCCGCAGCACGGCGATTTCGAACGCCTGGTCGGCGCTGCCGATGATGCGGAAGGTGTCGCCGTTGGCGGCCGCCCAGGCCTCGTAGCGGGCGACCAGCTCGGCCCGGTGCTCCAGCATCCGGCGCTGGGCGGCCTTGACGGCCTCGCGGTCGGGGGCGGTGCCGACCGTCTCCAGGAAGCGCAGGCAGGCGGAGTCCTCGCGGTCGTCGACGTTGTTCGGGGCCGAGTAGACCACCGTGCCGTCCACGTCACCGGGGTGGAAGCGGCGGTGGTAGACGCTCGCCATGCCGCCCTTGCTGCCGCCGGTGGAGAGCCATGCGCCGGGGTAGATCCGGCGGAAGAGCCGGACGACGCGGTGATGGTCGTCGGCGGCCTGGCGGACGGTGAGGTGGGTGTAGCCGGGTTCCGCCGGGCGTGAGGTGCCGAAGTAGCGGTGCTCCACCTGGAGTTGGTTGGCGCCCAGCAGCGTTGCCGGTTCGGTCAGCCGGGGGGTGAGGACCGCGTGGTAGCCGGTGCTGAACAGCACCGTGGGCCGGTCGGCGGCGGTGTGGAGCAGGGTGAGGCGCTGCTCGAAGGTGCCGGCCGCGGGGTCGGTGTGGTCGACGGGCTGGCGCAGGCCCAGGACGAAGTGCCGGTACCCCGCTTCGGCGTCCTGCCGCTCCTCGATCAGCCGCAGTCCGGGCAGCGCCCGCAGGGTGTCCGCGATGTCGGCGTCCCCCGGCCGGGGCCTTCCGGCCGCCGCCCGCGCGGGTACGGCCGCCGTGGCGGCGAGGCCCGCCGCCGAGACCGCCGAGGCCGCCGAGGTGAGCAGCCGTCGTCTTGTCCACACGCCCATCGTGTTTCCTCCCGGGTGTCCGTCGGTCGCGGTGTCGCGACCGCTTCAGTACATCCGCCGGACGTCCCGGGAGGATCCCGCGCGCGAGGGGACGGTCTCCCCCGGACGGGGGAGGCTCACGACGACAGGTCGGTCGTACCGCCCTCCTGTCCTTCCCGCTGTTGCTGTCGCTTCTCCTGGAGCTTGCGCAGCAGCTCGCGCTTCTGGGCCTGCGGATCGAGACCGCCGCCGATCCGGTCGCCCCGGCCGCCGCCGCGCAGCGC
>NZ_JBHUQX010000464.1:0-6912 GCF_042674225.1 Streptomyces sp. NPDC056948 | reverse complement strand
TCGCCGTTCAGTCCCAGGTGAACGCCGGGTTCACGTGCATGCAGGCCTTGTCGTCGGCGCCGTTGAGCGCCTCGGCCGACTTCGGGGTCCTGTCGTTCTCCTCGGGCGCCTTGTAGGCCGTGCCTTCCCGCCAGTCGGCGCCCACGACGAGGGTGATGCCGGAGACGTCGGTGGACCGCTTCACCGAACTCGCCGGGATGCCCAGGGCCTTGGCGAGACGCTGGGCGTCGCCCTCCAGGTCGGTGCTCGGGTAGCGGACGACGGTCCGGTCCTCGCTCCATGAGCCGGTGGTGTCGGCCACGGCCTGGGTGAAGCCCTCCTCCTTCAGCACGCCGGCCACCGTGCCGGCGCGTCCGCGGGCCGGGGCCAGGGTGTCGGTGCGGGTGCCGTTGCGGACCTGGACCGGGATCTCGTCGTCGGGCGCGGCCGGGTCGGCGGAGGCCTTCTCCGCGGCCGGCTTCTTCGCCTTGTCCTTGCCGTCCAGGGCGATGTCCTCCCGCACCAGCCGGAACAGTTGCTCGGCGTCCTCCGTGGGCTCGACGCGGGCGCCGACGTAGCGGTTGGGCATCGTGGTCATGGTGATGCGCTTCGGCTCCACCTTGCGCAGCTCGTCGCTGAGGTCGTAGAGCTTCTTGACGGTGTCGAGGCCCGGGTCGACCGTCATGGCCCGGGTGGCCTCCTCGGCCAGTCTGCGGAGCTTGTTCGGGCTGCTCAGGGTCATGTTGTCCCGAAGCTGGCGGACCATCGAGTTCATGTACATGTGCTGGGCCTTGGCGCGGGCGAGGTCGCTGCCGTCCTCGAAGCCGTAGCGGGTGCGCAGCCACTGCAGGGCCTGCTCGCCCTGGATGTACGAGGTGCCCTTCTCCAGTTTCAGGCCCGAGCCCTTGCCGTCGGAGGTGCGGGAGTGGATGTTGGCGTCGACGCACACGGGGACGCCCCCGACGGCGTCGGCCATCGACACCACGCCCGCGAAGTCGACCATGATGAAGTGGTCGATGTGGATGCCGGTGAGCTCCTGCCAGGTGGCCACGGCGCAGCCCGGACCTCCGTGTCCGAGGCTCTGGTTGGTCATCGTCCGCCCCTGGGTCGCCTGGTACACCTTCCCGTCGTCCGGGTCGGTGCACTTCGGGATCTTCACCAGGGTGTCGCGGGGCATGCTGATGACCGACATGTCGGTGCGGTCGGCGGACAGGTGCAGCAGCATCTGGACGTCCGCGAGGGGCGTGGCGCCGAACGTCTCGCGGGCGCCGCCGAGTTTCTGGTTCTCCTTGCTGTCCCGCGCGTCGGAGCCGATGAGCAGGATGTTCAGCGGGGTCTGCCCGGCGGCGTTGGGCGTCGGAGCGGCGACCTTGCTGTCGCCGAGGTTCAGGGCGTCCTTCTTGATGTTGCCGTTCAGATGCCGGTAGTAGAGGTAGCCGGCCGAGGCCGTCCCGAGTATCAGCACGGCCAGCACGAGAGCGGACCACTTCAACACCCGCCGCCTGCGCGGCGCCCGGCCCTCACGCGGCCGACCGCTTCCCCCGGCGTCGCCTCCGGCCCCACCGTCGCGGCCGGGCGTACTCGCGCTCCCCGCCGGCAGGCCCTCGGCGTCGGGTGTATCCGCGTCTTCTGCCGACGTGCCGTCGTCCTCGGGCGACGGACCGCCCGGCGTCGGCTCCTCCTCGCCCGGGTCCGGTTCGTGGCGGACGCTCTGCCGCTTACCGTCCTCCCGCACACCGCTCTGCGTCACTTCCCCGGTCCTCTCCGCCCCCCGGCGCATGCAGCAGGCCCGCCCTGCCTCCTGTTAGACGCACGACGGGCCTGTCAGTTGCCCTCAACGGGTCAACTCGCGCACTTCACCTTGTCCGCGGTGGACTTCTCCACGTCCGCCGTCTCGACCGGGGCGTTGAGCTTCACGCCGGCGCCCTTGAAGTCCTTGCCGAGGGTCAGGGTCATCGCGGGCACGCCCTGGGAGTTGTTCACGCTCTCGCCGGGCTTCAGCGCGGAACCGGACAGCCCCATGATGTCGGCGAGCCGTCGGGCCTGGTCGGCCTGGTCGGGGGCGTACTCGAGGGTCGTCCTCGCCAGCTCGGCGGGCGCGTTGCCGGCGTTCTCCGACTTGGTCACGCCCTCCTCGACCTGGAGGTACTGGAGGGTCTTCTGCGCGCTTCCGGCGACGGCACCGCCGTTCGTGATCCGCACCCGCACCTCGGAGGCCGCGGCCTTGGTGCCCTTCAACCGGGCGGCCCGGGCGTCCTTCTCCTTCTTCTCCTGCTGCTTGACCTCGGTGAACGAGACGTCGTTCTGGATCATGTCGAACACCTGCGGAGCCTTGGACCCGTCGAGGACGACCGTCGCCTTCACCCGCTCCGCCGGGTTGTCCACCACCGGCACCGTCGTGAAGCTGATGTTCTTCGTCGGCACCTTCTTCAGCTCGAGGGCGACGTCCTTGAGCGTGCTGACCTTGCCGATCGCCTGGTCCACGGTCAGCGCCTTCGTCGCGGCCTCGGCCAGGTTCAGCAGCTTCGAGGGACTCGTGAGGGTGTCGCTCGAGGCCATCTTGCGCATCAGCGAGCCCAGGAACTGCTGCTGCACCTTGATGCGGTCGAGGTCGCCGCTGTTGCCGAAGCTCTTGCGCGTACGGACGAACGCGAGGGCCTGCTCGCCCTCGACCGTCGACTCGCCCGCGGGCAGGACGAGTTTGGACTGCTTGTCGTTGACCGGCTTCTCCACACACACGTCGACCCCCTCCACCGCCGTGGTCAGCGTCTTCACCGCGTTGAAGTCGGCCATCATGAAGTGGTCGACGGAGATGCCGGTGTTCTCCTTCACCGTGCGCATCGTGCAGCCCGGGTCCCGACCGCCCTCCCCGAGGCTCCGGTTGAAGCGGACACCCTGATTGCCCGGCACGACCTTCTCCGAGCCGTCCTCCAGTTTCGTCGGGCAGTCGGGGATGTTCACGATCAGGTCGCGCGGGATGCTCAGCGCGGTCGCGTTGGAGCGGTCCTTCGCGACGTGCAGCAGGATCGTGGTGTCGGCGTGCCCGGAACTGCCCTTGTCGCCATAGCCCCCGTTGCCCTCGCCGGTGCGCTTGTCCGTACCGATGATGAGGACGCTGAAGGCCTCGTCCTTGCTGAAGTTGCTGGCACCCGCGCTGCCGACGTCGGTCGTCGTGACGTTGCCCTCCAGGTGCTGGAGGTAGAAGTAGCCGGCCGCACTGACCCCGACCAGGACGAACGCCATCGTGCCGCCGGTCCACAGCAGCGCCCTCTTCGCCTTGTTCGGCTTCTGCTGCACCGGCCGGCGCCCACCGCGGCGCCCCGGCGGCGGCTCCTCGGGAGCACCGCGCCGCCTGCGCTGCGGCGGCACCCCGGTACGGGTCGCGCCCTCACGGGGAGCTGCCCCACGGGGAGCGGCCGAACGTGCGGCGGTCGAACGTGCGGTGGCTGTACGGGGAGCCGTCCGCGATTGCGCTGCGGATGGATTCAGTCGCAGTTCGTATTCGCCGGTGTTCGGATTGAGTACCCACTGGTCTGCGGGGTCCATCTGATCCCCCCGCCCACGGCGTTGCGCGTCCACGGTTGTCCGATTCCTCCGTCGGGGCACGCGGCGCCTTCTCCCCCCGGAAGGCGCGCGGGTACTTGGTCATCACAGAAGCACTGGATCGCTCACACTATCCGCCCAGTTGAACGCCGGTGTGCGCTGAATGACAAATTCAACGTCCCTACATTTGGGCAATCCGGCCCAATTCCGTGCGGGGAATCTCTACCAGCGGTAGGGCGCGTACACATCCATGCACTTACCGGCGTCCGAGCCGTTGAGTGCGTCCGCGTCACCGGGCAGGTCCGAGGCCTTCGGCGCGGGCTGCTTCGGATAGGCCGTACCCGTACGCCAGTCGGCGCCCACGACGACCGTGACACCGGATACGCCGGTGGAGAGCCGCACCGAACTCCGCGGAATGCCCAGTGACTTGGCGACGCGCTGGGCATCGCCCTCCAACTCGGCGCTCGGATAGCGCACGACGGTCCGCTCCTCGGCCAGCGCGCCCGAGGTGTCCGCGGCGGCCTTCGTGAAGCCCTTCCCCACGAGCGACTGGGTGATGGTGCCCGCGCGTCCGCTCACCGGGCCGAGGGTGCTGGAGCGCGTGGCGTTCTGCACCAGGACGCCGATCTCGCCGTCCGCCGCGGCCGGATCCCGGGACGCCTTCTCGTCCTTCTCCGTCTTCTTCGCGCCCGGCTTCCCGCCCTTGCCGTCGAACGGCACGTCGTCGCGGATCATCTCCCACACCCGGTCGGCGTCGGTGCCGGCCGGGATCAGGTGGTTGGCGTCCTCCGGGTCCGCGGCCGTGGGCAGCGTCGTCATGGTGATGCGGTCCGTCGGCACCGTCTTGAGCTGCGCGCCCAGGTCGTACAGCTTCTTGACCGTGCCGATCTCCTCGGACACGTGCAGCGACTTGGTGGCCGCCTCGGCCAGGTCCGTCAGCCGGCCGGTGTCGGTGAAGACGTTCTGCGACTTGAGCGTGCGGATCATCGAGTTCATGTACATGTGCTGCGCCCTGGCCCGCAGCGGGTCGCTGCCCCAGGCGTGGCGGGTGCGCAGCCACTGCAGGGCCTGCTCGCCCTGGACCTTAGTCCGGCCGGCCTCCAGCTTCAGGCCGGAGCCGCCGGGCACACGGGGCAGCGGGCGGTCCCACACGTTCTGCTCGACGCACACCTCGACCCCGCCGATGGCGTCCGCCATCTTCACCACGCCCGCGAAGTCGATCGTCATCCAGTGGTCGATGTAGACCCCGGTGAGGTTCTCCCAGGTCGCCAGCGTGCAGCCCGCTCCGCCCCGGGCCAGCGAGGCGTTGATGATCGTGTTGATCTGCGGGTACGTCCGACCGGACTTCGGGTCCGTGCACTTGGGTATGTCGACCCGGGTGTCGCGCGGAATGCTCACCACGGAGGCGCTCTCGCGGTCCGCGGCCAGGTGGATGAGCATCTGCACATCGCCCCGCGGCGGAGTGCCGCGGTCCTTCCTGGCGCCGCCCAGCTTCACGTTCTCGTCGGAGTTACGGCTGTCGGAGCCGATCAGCAGGATGTTCAGGGGCGTCTGCCCGGCCGCGTTCGGAGCGGCCCGCCTCGCCTTGGAGTCGCCGCTGCTGCGCTGGCCCTTCTCGATGTTGCCGTTCAGGTGCTCGTAGTAGAGGTAGCCGGCGCCGGCGGTCCCGAGGACCAGCATGGAGAGAGTCGTCGCCGACCAGCGCAGGACGCGGCGTCCGCGGCGGCGCCGACGGTCCCTCCGGCCGCCCCCGCCGCCCGGCCCGGTGGATCCGCCCGGGGCCGGCTCACGCGGGACGGCACCCGGTTTCGTCCCCTCCCCATACACACCACTGCTCCGCGCCATCTGCTTCCCCCACCCCCGTGTCACCGGACAAGGCCTGCCGTACGCCCTGTGAGACGTACGCCAGGCCCCTCAGGTCACTCGGCGCACTCGACCTTGTCCGCCGTGGACTTGTCCACGTCCGCCGGCGCCTTGGTCGGAGTGGTCTGGGAAGAGCCCGCGCCCTTGAAGTCCTTGCCGAGGGTCAGGGTCATCGCGGGTACGCCCTGGGCGTTCTCCACGCTCTCGCCGGGCTTCAGCGCGGACCCGGGCAGGCCCATGATGTCGGCGAGGCGTCGGGCCTGGTCGGCCTGGTCGGGGGCGTACTCGAGGGTCGTCTTCGCCAGCTCGGCGGGCGCGTTGCCGGCGTTCTCCGACTTGGTCACGCCCTCCTCGACCTGCAGCCAGCTCAGCGTCTCCTGGGCGCTGCCGGCGACGGCACCGCCGTTCGTGATCCGCACCCGCACCTCGGAGGCCGCGGCCTTGGTGCCCTTGAGCCGCGCGGCCACCGCGGCGGCTTCCTTCTTCTTCTTTTCCTTGACCGCGGTGAAGGAGACGTCGTTCTTGATCATGTCGAAGACCTGCGGGGCCGACGACTCGTTGAGGACGACCGTGGTCGGGACCTTCTCCGCCGGGTTGTCGATCACCGGGGTCGTGGCGAACGTCAGGTTCTTGGTGTTGAGCTTGCCCAGCTCGAGACCGAGGTCCTTCAGCTTGCCGATGCTGGAAAGCTGCGAGTCGACGGTCAGCGCCTTCGTGCCCGCCTCGGCCAGATCGAGCATCTTCGAGGGGCTGGTGAGCGTGTCGTTGTCCTTCAGCTTGCGCATCAGCGCGCTCAGGAACTGCTGCTGGAGCCCGATCCGGCTCAGGTCGCCGCCGAAGCCGACCGAGTGCCGGGTGCGCACGAAGGCCAGCGCCTGCTCGCCCTCGATCGTGTGGTTGCCCTTCGACAGCTTGAGGTGCGAGTCCGGGTCGTCGATGTCCTTGCCCAGACAGACCTCGACCCCGCCGACCGCGCTGGTCAGCGTCTTGACCGCGTTGAAGTCGGCGACCATGAAGTTGTCCGGCTTGACCCCGGTCAGCTCCGTCACGGTCCGCATGGTGCAGCTCGGGGTCCGGTCGTCCTGGCCGAGGCTGGTGTTGAAGCGGGTCTTCGGCGTGCCCGGGATGACCTTCTGCGACCCGTCCTCCTGCGTGGTCGGGCAGTCCGGGATGTCGACGATCAGGTCACGGGGGATGCTCAGCGCGGTCGCGTTCGAACGGTCCTTGGAGACATGCAGCAGGATCGTGGTGTCGGCGTGCCCGACACTGCCCGCGTCGCCGTACTTCTCGTTGCCCGCGCCGGTGCGCTTGTCGGTGCCGATCAGCAGGATGTTGATGGCCTTGTCCTTCTCGAAGCCACCGGTGCTCGCGCCGTCGTCGGAGACCGACGCGATGTTGTTGTTCAGGTGCTCGATGTAGAAGTACGCGGCACCCGCCCCGGCGACCAGCACGAACGCCATCACGCCGCCGGTCCACAGCAGGACCTTCTTGCCCTTCGCGGCCTTCTTGGCGGGGCGGCGCCCGCGC